>PEUD01000041.1 GCA_002780805.1 Candidatus Omnitrophica bacterium CG02_land_8_20_14_3_00__42_8
GCATTTTCCCGGCGATTATAGGTACGGTATATTTGGTCACAGGCGCAATAATATTTGCCCTGCCCATAGGGCTTTTGGCCGCGATATATCTAAGCGAATATTCAAAGGACAATTTATTAAACCGGGTTATAAAATTAGCTATTGTAAATCTGGCAGGTGTGCCGTCTGTAGTCTATGGGCTTTTCGGCCTGGCTTTATTTGTAATATTTTTTAAATTCGGGGCGTCTATACTTTCAGGATCTCTTACTTTAGGCATAATGATCCTTCCTATAATTATTACGACTTCGCGGGAGGCATTAGAAAGCGTGCCTCAATCATTCCGCGAGGTAAGCCTGTCATTGGGCGCAAGCAAATGGCAGACAATAAGACACGTAGTGCTGCCGAATGCTATACCGGGCATATTGACCGGAACTATTTTAGGGCTTGGAAGGGCAGCCGGGGAAACAGCGCCAATTCTATTTACAGTGGCAGCTTTTTATCTGCCGCAGCTTCCGAAATCTATTTTTGACCAGGCAATGGCATTGCCGTACCACCTGTACGTCATTTCTACCCAAGTACCTAACGTAGATGAAAAGATAAGATACGGGACTGCTTTTGTCTTATTGGCGCTGGTTTTGTTTATGAACCTGGTGGCGATAATTATACGCACCAAATTCAGGAAAAAGAAAAAATGGTGATTTTTGATATAAAAAATCTCAATACCTGGTTTGATTCTACTCAGGCGCTTAAAAGTGTCAGCATGCAGGTCCTAGCCAATGAGATTTTAAGCATCATAGGCCCGTCTAACAGCGGGAAGACAACTTTTTTAAGGATGCTAAACCGCCTTAATGACCTTAACCCTCATTTTAAAATGAATGGAGATGTCCGGTTTGACGGTGAAGACATAAGAAAAGTTGATGTCGAACTTTTGCGCAGGAAAATAGGCATGGTATTTGCTTTGCCTCTACCGCTTCCATTGTCAATATTTGATAACGTGGCTTATGGAATGAGGATGGCAGGTATAAAGAACAGAAAGTGCCTGGCGCAGGTAGTGGAAAATGCTTTAAAACAGGCGTATCTATGGGAAGAGGTTAAAGATAGGCTCGCTGAGTCAGCGTTTAAATTATCCGGCGGCCAGCAGCAGCGCTTGTGCATAGCTAGGACTCTTGCTGTAGAGCCGGATGTTATTTTATTTGATGAGCCTTGTTCCGGCTTAGATCCTATTTCTACGGCAAAAGTTGAAGACGCTATGGTAAAGTTAAAAGAAAAATACACGATAGTTCTTGTGACAAATAATGTAAAACAGGCAGCCAGAGTAGGAGACAGGACAGCTTTTTTCTTGAGCGGGGAGCTTATAGAATTAGATAAGACAGATAAAATTTTCACTGTACCGCAGGATAAGCGTACAGATGGTTACATAAGAGGTAAATTTGGATAATAACCCAAAGGTTACACTTCTGACATTGTCAGAAGTGTAACCTTCAAGTATGACTAACAGCAAAATAGTAACACAAAATTTAAATCTGTGGTACGCTGATTTCCACGCGTTAAAGGATATAAACGCGAATTTCGAGCCCAATAAAATTACTGCCATTATCGGGCCTTCAGGCTGCGGGAAATCTACCATGCTGCGCGTTTTTAACCGTATGAACGATTTGATAGAGGGTGTTAAGACAAGCGGCAAAGTTTTGGTAGACGGGATAGATATACTTGATTTAGACGCGGATTTAGTAAAACTTCGTAAAGAGGTAGGCATGGTTTTCCAGAGGCCGAATCCGTTTCCGCTCTCTATTTACGAGAATATAGTTTTTGGGGAAAAGGTGCATTCAGAAAATATAAAAAAAGATAAATTAGACGAGATAGTAGAAGCTAGTTTAAAAAGCGTTCTTTTGTGGGACGAGTTGAAAAACAGGCTGAAAGAGTCTGCGTTGAGGTTGTCTTTGGAGCAGAAGCAGAGGCTTTGTATAGCGCGCCTTATCGCAGTAAAGTCTGATGTGTTATTGATGGATGAACCTTGCTCTACGTTGGATCCGCAGGCAACAGCAAAAATAGAAGAGTTAATGCGTGAATTAAAAAATAATTATACTATAATAGTAGTAACGCACAATATGCAGCAGGCAGCCAGGGTTTCAGACGATACAGGCTTCATGCTGCTGGGAGAACTGGTAGAGTTTGGAAAAACGCAGGATATATTTACCGCGCCGAAAGACAAGAAAACAGAAGATTATATAACAGGGAGGTATGGCTAAGCATCGCGGAACCACGCGGAAGCAGTTGCTCGTTGTACTCGCAACTGACGCGGAACTATGCGGAAACTCACGTTGGTTTCAGCGTTTTTCCGCGTCTGCTCCGAACAAAGTGAGGAGCAGCTTCAGCGTATTTCTGCGGTTAACAAAGAGAGCAGGAGGATAGTATGGAGAGACACTTCGATCAAGAGTTAAAAGATTTAAAGCAGGAGATATTGAAAATGGGCGCTTTTGCGGAAGAGGCTATTTATAAATCTGTGGAGGCGCTTAAGAATCGGGATAGAGAATTGGCTAAAAGCGTAGTAGACAATGATAGTAATATCGATCAACTGGAACTCTCTATAGACGAAAAATGCATAGATTTAATAGCCAGATACCAGCCTATGGCCAATGACCTGCGCTTTATTACAACAGGTATGAAGATAAATTCTGAGCTTGAAAGGATATCTGATATTGCAGTGGATATTGCCCAGCGCACCCTCGAGCTGATAGATAAGCCATTATTAAAACCATTGATTGATATACCTAAGTTGACCTCCGTAGCCCAGAATATGGTGAAAATGTCTATAGATGCGTTTGTAAAAGGCGATATAGAGCTGGCTAAAAAAGTGTTATTGTCAGATCCTGAGGCTAATAATCTGAGGAATATAATCCAGAAAGAATTAACAGAAGATTACATGGCAAAAGATCCTTCTAGCGCTCCCAGGGCTGTGCAGCTGTTATTAATAACTCGTTTTTTAGAACGCATATGCGACCACACCACAAATATTGCAGAAGACGTCATATACATGGTCCAGGCAGAGGTTGTAAAGCATCATCCTGAGAAATTAAAAGAGTAGGGACAGGACAATGTCCTGTCCCTACTATATAAAATATGCATGAATATCATATTGTAGAAGGAGTGGTTAAACAGATACTGGAAAAGGCAAAGAGCTCCGACGCTAAAAAGATAACGACCGTTACCCTTGTCCTGGGAGAGCTTTCGGGATTACAGGAAGAATCTATCAGGGTGTATTTTGAAAATCTCAGTAAAGATAATATACTCGCGGGCGCCAAGCTTATCGTAAAGCCGGTTAAATCAAAATTGAAATGCAAAGACTGCGGTACTATATTCGAACACGAAAAATCAGATTTTAACTGTCCTAAGTGCAGCGGCTTGGGTGTACTGGCAAGTTCCGGCAAAGAATTCTATATAGATAACATCGAAATCGAATCTTAAATAGGAACATAAGTTGACACTCTGACATTGTCAGAGTGTCAACTTAGAATAGAATAAGGGTATGAAAAATAAGTATATTCAGGTGGTTACGACTATATCTAGTAAGGCCGGCGCTGAGAAAATAGCAAAGGCCCTTATAAAAGGAAGGCTTGCCGCCTGCGTTCAGATAGCAGGGCCTATAAAGAGTATTTACCGCTGGAAAGGTAAAATCGAAACAGCCAAAGAATGGGTATGCGTAATCAAGACAAAAAAGAGCCTTTATAAAAAAGTAGAAACAGCGATTAAAAAACCCCACCCTTATGAAATTCCGGAAATTATCGCCGTGCCTATCGCGGCAGCCAATAAAGATTATTTAAAATGGATAAAATTAAACTCGGGATAAGCAGCAAAGGGCACAGGTATATTTGCGAAAGAATTTGTAAGACATTTTCAATTCATGCCCGTGGAAGACGAGGGCTCACTGCATGATGAAATAAAAATGAAAGACTTTATAGATAAAATTTTTGCTTTTAAGAGACAAGGGTTTTATATTCACATACCTTTTTGCAGGCAAAAGTGCCTTTATTGCGATTTTTATAGCGTCCCTTATACTGAAGGATCGGCAGATTCGTATATATCAATAATTTTAAAACAGATAAAAGAATTGGACCAAGATTTTTCCAGCATCTATATAGGCGGAGGCACGCCTGGCATTTTAAGTTTGGATTTATTGAATAAGTTATTGTCAAGTTTAAAAAGATTTATAAGATCTGATATAGAGTTTACA
>PEUD01000048.1:0-3938 GCA_002780805.1 Candidatus Omnitrophica bacterium CG02_land_8_20_14_3_00__42_8
TTGTAATGGCGTGCATAATTACTTTTTCCCTGGGGGTTGAAAAAGGAAGGCATGACGAAAAGAGAAGACACATGCTGATTCTTCAACAGGCAGGCCGCGATGTCCGGACTTTGCCTAAATCGGAATTTAAAAAAGGAGTATCTAATGTCGTTACACCCAAGCCTAAAAACGTCAAAAGCAGGTAAAAAGCACAGGACTGTTTTAAAGAGATACGAAAGGCTGGCCGCCTTAAAGGAAAAAGGCATCCTGAAAGACGATGATTCTGTTTTTGGCATGCCCAAGCTGAAGATAATAAAAATCAAGGTCAAGAAAGAAAAGGCCGAGGAAAAACCAAAAGAAGGCGAAGCAGCGGCAGCAGCGGTCCCAACTTCTACGACTCCAACGGCAGCAAAGGCCGCGCCTAAGGCGGGTAAAGAGGAAAAGAAAAAATAATCGTAACAGTTCTCGACTGAGCTTACAAGCATAGCCAGGATGACCGCTCGAACAATATTCTTCGAGCGGTCATGAAAACATATTACGGGAGCAGAGTCGAGAAGTAAAGAGAGGATTATTGCATGCGATATATCAAGAGTTTTGTAGTTATTTTTTCATTACTTACCTTAACAGCCTATGCGCAAGAAGAGGCCAAAGAAAGATTCCCCAAAGTAGGCTATGCAAAAGATGACGGCGTAATAGTAAAGGGAGGGGATAATGTAAATTTTGAAAACCTGTGCGTTTTATCAAAAGCGGATTCCGTGAAGGTTATAGACAGGCGTTATAGCTGGCTCAAGATTTTATTGCCCAAAAAAGCGTTTCTGTACATCAGCAAAGATTATGTTGACCTGACATCCGATGAGAAAGGCGTAGGCATAATAAATGCCTCCAGTGTAAACATCAGGGCAGGCGCTGGCACAAGATATTCTATAATCGGCCAGATATCCAAACCTGAAAAAGTTTCCGTAATATCGGAAGACAGCGGCTGGTACAAAATAGAACCGCCTTACGGCTCTGCGGGATGGGTAAACTCCGGCCAGATAATGCTGACAGAAGAAAATGAGGTAACTGCTCCTGATAAGAAAGCAGACTCTGCTCTAATAAGGCTTAACGCGAATTACCCCGGGCCTAAAGGCAATCTGTCTATAACTAATCCGACAAAAAATAGGTGAGGTCATGACTTACGTCGTCCTTTGGACGACGTAAGTCATAAGACCGAACCTACCCCGCACCCAGCAGTAGAGCTCATCATGATAGAATTTACTGCTGGGTGCGGGGTTAAATTCGCGCTCATTAAAGATCAAGTTACGCGAAGCTCACTCCGTTCGCTCCGCTGCTCCAAAATCTTTTGGAGCAGCGGAGCAACCTGTCCTGAGCGGCTTGTGGTGAGCGCAGTCGAACCAAGTCGAAGGAAGCTCCGCGCAAAAAGGAATTTCCTACTATATGAACTTATTACTTAGTCTTTGCATATTTTTCTTTGCGGTCATCATACATGAATACGCTCATGGATGGGTCGCGTGGAAGATGGGGGATTCTACCGCGAGATTTATGGGGAGACTTACGCTTAATCCCCTTGCCCATATCGACCCATTAGGCACCATATTGCTGCCGCTCATACTTATTATAACCCATTCTCCTGTGCTTTTCGGATGGGCAAAACCCGTGCCCGTAGATTTTTTTAATTTAAATAATCCAAAAAGGGATATGATATGGGTAGGCCTTGCCGGCCCTATGGCAAATATAATATTTGCAATAGCACTGTCTTTATTATTAAAAATACCCTTTTTAATGGCTAGCCATCTTGCCGTATCCGTAATAACAGTGTCTATCATGGCAAATCTTGTCCTGGCCGTGTTTAATATACTGCCCATTCCCCCTTTGGACGGATCAAGAATCATGATGGGCATTTTGCCTTATAATTTAGGAGCTGAATACGCGAAAATAGAGCCGTATGGCTTTATAATAATATTCGGCCTGCTGTGGATAGGCTTTATAAATACTATAATCTGGCCTGTCGTTATTTTTCTATCACATGTATTGGGTATACATGTATAGTCTTGCTATAGCCGCCTCTGAATTTCGTCCGCTACAGAACTTTGGCGGACGAAATTGGCTAAGGAATTGATGCATTATGAAAAAAATCAGGGTAAATCTCGGAAAACATAGCTATGATATATTAATCTGCTCAAACGAGCTCAATAAGCTTGGGGCATGTCTTAAACGCCTGAAGATAGGCAAAGACGCTGTAATAGTCACGAACCCTCTCATAAAAAAGCTTTTCGGCGGCAAGATAAAAAAGGCGCTTGTTTCCAAAGGCTTTACCGTAAGATTCGAAATAACCCCGGATAGCGAAAAAGCCAAGTCAGAGAAAGAATGCGTAAGACTATTAAACAATATTTCTAAATTCGACACCAGCTGCAGGGTGTTTATAGTGGCTTTTGGCGGCGGGGTGGTAGGAGACCTGGCCGGGTTTGCCGCCAGCATCTATAAAAGAGGCATTCCTTATATCCAGGTCCCGACAACTCTTCTCAGCCAGGTGGATTCCGCGATAGGTGGAAAAACAGCCATAGACTTAAGCACAGGGAAAAACCTGGTAGGCGCATTCTATCAGCCAGAGCTTGTTTTCAGCGATATATCATTTCTGAAAAGCCTGCCTAAAAAAGAACTGGCATCAGGCCTTGCGGAAGTTATTAAATACGGGATAATAATTTCCCCCGGCCTTTTCAGATTCATTGAGAGAAATTATAAGAATCTCCTGGCATGTGATAAAAAATCCTTGCGGCGCATTGTGCGTGAATGCAGCCTTATAAAAGCCGAAATTGTTGAAAAAGACGAAAGAGACAATAAAAATATCCGCATAATTCTTAATCTAGGCCATACCATAGGGCACGCAATAGAAACAGGTACGCATTACAATGATACCTATAATCATGGCGAAGCTGTAGCGCTTGGTATTATAGCTGTGACTTATATATCGCAAAAATATAATCTTATATCTAAAAAAGATGCTATAAGAATAGAAAGATTAATAGGAAAAATAGGATTGCCTGTTAATTTAAATAGAGAGAGAAATGAGATAAAAAATTTAAAATTCCGCACTGATATTGTAACAAATATATTATCAGCTGTTGAACATGATAAAAAGTTCATTCACGGTAAAAACCGTTTTGTTTTACCAGTCAGGATAGGCGAGGCTGTAGTAAAAGAAAATATTCCAGAAGCATTAATAAAGGAATCGCTTCTCCAACTATATCGACCGTATAGCAATGTATCTAAAAAAAGATAAAGACCGTTTTAAAAAACTTAAAATTTTTGAAAAATCTATAGGATACAGGTTTAGAAACAAGGCCCTGCTAAACCAGGCGTTTACGCATAAATCCTACGCAAATGAGAAAAACATGGAGCGTTTCGGCGATAATGAAAGGCTGGAATTTCTAGGAGATTCCGTGCTGGGCGTGGTCATGAGCCATATGCTTTATAACGAATACCCGGGAGGAGACGAAGGCGTCCTGACGCGCTATAAATCTCAGCTGGTGAGCGGAGAAACTCTCGGCAGGATAGCCAAGGAACTCGGGCTGGGCGAATATCTTCTGCTCGGCAGGGGAGAAGAGGCGTCCGGCGGCAGAAAACATATGTCGAACCTCATGTGCGCCATGGAAGCTGTCATAGGCGCTATATTTTTAGACGGAGGGCTGAACCCTGCGCATGGTTTCATAAGCAGGGTTTTTAGGCCGGAAATACAGCTCGTGAAAGAAGGCAAGGGGATGAAAGATTATAAATCGGTATTTCAGCAGATTGTGCTCAGAAAATTTAAAACCACGCCTTCTTATAGAATACTTTCAGAAATAGGGCCTGACCATAAAAAACATTTTATTGTAGAGGCGATGGTATCCGGCAGGAGGCATGGGATAGGGTCAGGGCCTAACAAAAAAAACGCGGAACAGGCAGCTGCCAAGGAAGCCCTT
>PEUD01000048.1:3954-4130 GCA_002780805.1 Candidatus Omnitrophica bacterium CG02_land_8_20_14_3_00__42_8
AAACCAGATAATCTCGCAGGGAACGGTTTGAAACCGTTCCCTACTTTAAGCTTAGAGTCAATTCGCTCCCGTCTTTCTTTTGAATCTTTACGAAATCCCTGGTTATGCTTATAATCTCTCCGCCTAAAAGATTGTCGCCTTCTTTGACAATCTTGTCATCGACAATAGCCCATTTA
>PEUD01000087.1 GCA_002780805.1 Candidatus Omnitrophica bacterium CG02_land_8_20_14_3_00__42_8
GCTGCATAAATAAAAAAGGGGTGATAGGCCTGGAGTTGGAAGAGGCCGGATTTGACGTTACTTCCCTTAACGTGGATTATAATCTTTTTGCTGTTTTTAAGATATACGGGGTTATAAAAAAGTTTAACCCTGATATCGTGCATACAAGCCTGTTTTATGCGAATTTGTTCGGCAGAATAGCCGCAAAAATGGCCGGCGTGCGCGTGATATTATGCGAGGAACAGAATATATGCGGATGGAAATCCAGGAACCTTTTTTTTATAATAGCAGACAGGGTTTTGTCGTTAGTAACAGACAGGATTATCGCGTGCTCGGAGTCCGTAAAGAAGTTTACCATGGGCCAGGAGAATATAGGTAGTTCCAAGTTCGCGGTTGTATATAATGCATTTGACAGGGATAAGTTTGATATAGAGCTGCCTGCTGCGCCTGATATTAAAATATCAATGGGTTTTAAGGCTACCGACAGGATCATCGGCACCATCGGCAGGTTATGCGAACAAAAAGGGCATGTTTACCTGATAGAGGCAATGGCTAAAGTGGTCGTGGAAAATGCCGGTGCCAGGCTTCTTATAGTGGGCGAAGGACCGCTTAAGTCCAGGTTGGCGAATATGGCCGGTAATGCTGGGATATCAGATAAAGTTATTTTCATGGAAAAACGCCGCGATGTCCCGGCGTTTTTGAAGATGCTGGATGTTTTTGTTTTGCCGTCTTTGTGGGAGGGGTTGTCTGTGGTGCTTCTTGAGGCCATGTATATGGCAAAGCCAATAGTAGCCACAGGTATACCAAGCAACGCCGAGGCAATGATTGATGGGCAAACCGGGGTTTTGGCTAAAAAAGCCGATGCGGGCTCTCTGGCTGAAGGCATAAACTTTTTATTAAGAAACTCTGAGGCCTCCAAAACTTTGGGTGACGGCGCTAAAAAAAGAGTGCTGGAATATTTTACTCCGGAAAAACGGGCCTGTGAATTGACCAACATGTACGATTTATTGGCAGATGAGAAAAAAATACATATTAAAAAATGCGGATGATGACAGAAACTTCTGGGAAGAAAACTGGTTTGTAACAAACCTGGAAGATGCGGTAAGGTTTTGCGGCGAATCTCCCGTAACGCCTGTGCTTGATAAATATTTTCCTAAAAAAGGCAAAATACTGGAGGGCGGCTGCGGCCCGGGATACTTTGTGATATATTACAGCCGCATGGGCTATGATATGGAGGGTGTTGATTTTGCCAAAGGCGCGATAAACCGCACATTGAGCGTATATCCGGAAACACCCATAAAAGAAGGCAATGTCCTCGAACTTGATTACCCTGATAATTATTTCAAGGCATATTATTCCGGAGGCGTCGTGGAACATTTTGAGGACGGCCCTTATGCCGCGCTGAAAGAGGCATACCGCGTGTTGGATAAAGACGGAACATTGATAATTTCTGTCCCGTATTTTAACTTGTCACGCAGGATAAATACTTATAAGAATCCCGCCCTGCTGATAAATGGGAGTTCTGATGTGTATCCGGATTTTGATGGGTTTAAATCGGTGTATAAACTCACCCCAAGGCATAACCGGGATGGTTTAAACCGTGAGGGGTTTAGTTTTCATCAATATGAATATACAAAAAATGAATTCGCGCGCATATTAGATGAGAGCGGGTTTGATATTATTTTAAACCGGCCGCTTTCGATTATATGGGGGCTTAGGGATTTCTCGTTTATCAGAAAGGCTATGGCCGAATATAGTAATCAATCTATCTCTAAAATTGCGGATTCTGCAAGTGCGAAACCTGCAGTGCGCAGCCGGGATAGTTTTTTAAAAAACCTAATATTAAAGGAAGACCGTAATTTGCCGTTTGCCGGGCCGTTATTAAAAGTTTTGGGTGCAGGGTTTGCAAATCTGATACTCTTTGTGTGTAAGGTTAGGAAATAGATTTTATAACAAGAGGGTTTTTATGATACGTGTTAGAGTTGGAGATTTTAGGCTGGGAGAAAAAGAAAGAAAAGCGCTTCTGGATGTTATAGATTCAGGCAGGATTTCCGAGGGGAAAAAGACATCTGATTTTGAAAAAGCCTGGGCCGGATATATAGGTACCAGATTTTCGGTTGCGGTCAATTCCGGAACATCCGCTTTAATGGCCGGGCTTACGGCCTTAAAGTACAAATACAACTTAAAACCCGGGACAAAAGTGGTAACAACTCCTTTGACATTTATCGCCACGATAAATGCTATATATGCTACCGGTTTTGTTCCGGTATTTGCAGATGTCGACAGCCATACTATGGTTATTACCCCGCAGAGCGTAAAAGAGGCCTTAAAGTGCGAACCAGGCGCGCGTATTTTGTTGCCCGTACATCTTATGGGTTATCCTGTCGATATGGATTCTATAAACGATATAGCGAAAGCCAATAATTTAATAGTAATGGAAGATGCTGCGCAGGCTCATGGGACTATATATAAAGGCAAAAAGGTGGGTGGTTTGTCGGAACTGGGGATATATTCTTTTTATATAGCGCATAATGTTCAGGCAGGAGAGATGGGTGCGGTTGTGACAAATGATGCGCAGATATTTAAATTGGTAAAAAAGATCAAAGCGCACGGCCGGATGTGTGAGTGTGAAGTTTGTACGAGGCCCAGCGGCGTTTGCCGCATACTTGACTCATATAAAGGCGATGCTGATTTTGACCCGCGTTTCTGCCATGACATAATAGGGTTTAATTTTAAGGTTATGGAGTTTCAGGCAGCGCTCGGCTTGACTCAGCTTGAAAAGGCTGATGATATTTTTAAAAAGAGAAACCAGAATGTAAAGTATTTAAACAGCGGCCTGTCCGGGTTATCGGATATTCTGCAGCTGCCCTATTATTCTCCAGAAGTAAGCTACTTGGCGTATCCTGTTGTTTTGAAGGATGGCAGTGTAATCTCCAGAAAAAAGCTGCGTGCCGAGCTTGAAGCCTCAGGCGTTGAGACAAGGCCGCTTTTCGGGTGTGTGCCTACTCAGCAGAAGGCCTACGAGTTTATGAAAGCGGAGTATATAAAAAAGATCCCGAACGCGCAATATATAGGCACCAACGGGTTTTATGTCGGGTGCCATCAATATCTTAAAAAAGAGGACCTGGATTTCATGATATCGGTTTTTAAAAAAATACTGCAGGATAAGAAATGAACCTTGCAAATCCTTGTTTTTTATCGATTATACTGCCGACTTACAATGAGCGCGAGAATCTAAAAGTTATTATACCGCGCATAGAAGAGACGTTTAAAGATACCGCTCATGAGATAGTTGTAGTGGATGATAATTCTTCCGACGGCACAATTGCATGCGTTGAGGAGATGGCTGGCCGTTACGGCAATATAAAGCTTTTAAAAAGGCCGCGTAAGGCAGGTATAGGCTCGGCTTTGCGCGACGGCTATAATTATACCTCAGGCGATATCCTGCTTTCAAGCGATGCGGATTTATCTTTTTCAGTTGACGATATGTTAAGGCTGGTTCGCAGCATAAAATCAGGGGCAGACCTTGTGTTGGGATGCAGGCATGATATGAACGGCAGTTATTACGAGATAAAAAATACAAGAACCGCAATAAAAGGCCTTATAAGCAAGCTCGGAAATATTGTTTTAAGGCTTTTGACAGGTACGGATATACATGATTTCTCCGCAAACTTCAGGGCAATGAAAAAAAGCGCCTGGGAAGCACTTGATGTCAGGGAAAACACAAACATTATGCTTTTTGAGACCATTATAAAAGCGAAATTCATGAAGATGAAGATAGAACAGCTGCCCGTAGCTTTTAAAGACAGGATATACGGCAAATCTAAACTAAGGCTGTCGGTGGAGATACCTAAGTATACATTTAAGATGTTTTACTATATTATAAGGTACAGGTTTTAAATGATCAAACCCGTCCATAAAAAAATATTTTATCTTTTGCTTCTGGTATGCTGCGCGTGCGCGATAGCATACGGAATGTTTTCCGACGCCCCGCTTTCAAGGCGGCCCACGGAGACAGAGCAGATTGATTTCGCTCTTAAATACGGTAGCTGGGATTTTAATCCGCACCACTTTATGCACCCGCCGTTTTTTTCGTATATACTGTTTTTTGTATACGGGGCGTCTTTTTTTATCGGCATGTTGTTAAGGGTTTTTAACACATTGGGCGATTTTCACCTGTTTTTTTACACCAACCCATTATTTTTTTATATTTTAGCCAGGATAACGGTGCTGGTAATGGCTTTATGCTCTTTAATACTGGTTTATAAAATAGCAAAAATGCTTTTTAAAAAAGAGGCAATAGCTTTTTTATCAGCCTTGTTTCTTGCGGCACTTCCGGTATTTATTATCGCGTCTCACTATGCAGCCGGCGACCTGCCGCTTTTGTTTATGTCGCTTGCGGCATTTTATTTTATAGCTAAGGTTTTTTTGGCAGGCGCAACGACGGATTATTTTTTAGCAGGTATTTTTACGGGCCTTGCCATAGCTACCAAATACAATGCGGGTATTTTAGTTTGTGGCCTTGTTTATGCGTGTATTTCAAGCGGTAGGCCGCTTAAAAAAGAGGTTAAAAAGGTTTTATTGGGCCTGCTGTCGGTTGCCGCGGGCTTTATTATAGGCTGTCCATTCGCCCTGCTTGATTACAGGAGCTTTTCCAGCGGACTGGCCAGGACTTTTCAAAGGTCCAGGCTGGATTCTTATAACTTTCTGTCGTGGAAGGTCGATAAGCCCGGCTGGATATACATATGGACAAATACGTTTCCGTTTGCTATGGGCGCGCTATTTACATTTTTAGCCGCCGCAAGCATCATAATCAGCCTGTTAAAACGCGATAAGCGTATAAATATTTTACTTGCAATAATAATACCTTACATTTTATATACAGGTACATGGACCATGATTAAGCCGAGGTATTTTTTGCATATCGCCCCGTTTATGTGCATGGTTTCGGCTTTTGTTGTGTACGGATTTATGAATAAAATTGTATACAACAGGCGCGCTTTTGTAGCGGCAATTTTATTTTTACTGGTGATTTTCGCTCCAAATGTCTATGCTATAATGAGATTTGACAGGTCAATAGGCACGGAACCTGTTTACGTATCCGCAAAAAAATGGATAGAGTCAAATGTAGCCATCGATGAAAAGATTGCCGTTTCTGAAAGCGTGTGCCTGATGCCCAATGAAAACTCTATTGACAGGCAGATGGATGAGATCCGTAGAAAAAATATAGGTGAAGGCGTGGCGTTAAAGGATATGCGTAATTATTTATGGGCTATCGGCCGTAAGTACGATGTATATGCGCTGCCTTTGCCGTGGATGGAAAACTTTGACAGCCAGGATTTTGATTTTAATGCGCTCAGGCGCCTGGGCATTAGATATTTTGTCATAGCGGATGAGTTTGATGAATACATGAAAAATCCGTCCAGGTATAAACTGCAGTGCGATTTTTTAGGCGATGTAAAAAATAAAGGCACGCTGCTTAAGGAATTTAAAAAAATAAAACCTCAGATGGAGCCGGAGCTCTCAGGCGGTGCGTATGAATACGTACAGATATACCGGTTCGCAAAACAATAAGGATATTTCCCATGAAGAAAAAAATAAGCATAGTGATACCCGCGTATAACGAACAAGAGGTCCTTGACGAATTAACACAAAGGTTGAGGTCTGTAATTTCCGGGCTGCCGCAATATGATTTTGAGGTAGTTATAGTGGAAAACGGCTCAACCGACGGGTCTTTTGGTAAGCTTGTGGCAGTTAATCAAAGTGATTTCAGGTTTAAGATTGTTTGCTTGTCCAGGAATTTTGGGTGTGACGGAGGTCTTATAGCGGGTTTGAATTCCGCATCAGGAGCCGCGGTAATACTCATGAATGCCGATCTGCAGGATCCTCCGGAAATTATACCTGAGTTTATAAAGAAATGGGAGCAGGGCTATGATGTGGTCTACGGCATAATAAAAAGAAGAGAAGGTGTTCCTTTCTTTAAAAAAATCATGTCCTCACTTTTTTACCGGCTGATAAATAGCCTTACAAAAGGCCTTTTTCCTAAAAATGTCAGCGATTTCAGGCTGATAGATAAAAGCGTGCGCGATTGTATATGCGGCATGAGTGAAAGGAATTGTTTCTTACGCGGTATGATTGCCTGGTTAGGATTTAAGCAGGTCGGTATACCTTTTGACCGCCCGGCCAGGTTTGCGGGCAAGCCGAAGGCCGGATTTTTTACGCTGGCAAAAGTGGCGTTTAATGGTATTTTTTCATTCAGCTACCTGCCTTTAAGGCTTGTGACACTGCTTGGGTTTATTTTGTTTATATTTTCATCCGTGACAGGAGTGGTTTTTATAGCGCTTTTCTTTATATACGGCAGGGTTGTGCCTGGGCACACTTCAGTGATTACGTCAATGTTCTTTTTGTTTGGGTTGTTATTTTTTATACTCGGGGTTATGGGCGAATATCTGGCCAGGATATACGATGAGGTAAAGCAGCGCCCTGTTTTTATAGTAAAAGAGAGGATAGGGTTTGATTCCTAGAAAAAATTATTTCGTCATACTGTTTGCGCTTTCTTTTATAGCGGTTTCAGTGTTTATTTTTTATTTTAACGTTTCACTTGTAAAAGACGCCGCGCAATACGACGCGATAGCCGTTAATATAGCCGGGCATAATGGGTTTTCAGATTCGGTTTCAGCGCCATATTTGCCTACTATGTACAGAGAGCCGGTTTATCCGTATTTTTTGGCGGCGCTGTTTTGGCTGTTCGGGCATAATTATTACGTTGTCTTATTTGTACAGGCTATTATTTTTGCATTTACATGCCTTGTGACATATTTTGTAGCTAGAGAGATTTTTAGCGAGGACGTAGCCAGGTGTGCCGGGTTATTTACGGCAGCCTGTCTTACGCTGGCTAATTATGCCGTCTGCATACTTTCAGAGGCGGTCTTTACCTTTTTTCTTTGTCTGCTTATTTTCTTTTTAATAAAGTTTGTCAAGTCGCAGCGCCAGGCATGGGTTGCGGCGTCAGCCGTAGTGCTGGCTCTTTTGGCAATGACAAAGATGATAATGTTTCTTTTTGTAGTGCCAGTATTGACTGGGATTTTGATATTGGCATGCGCCGGGCGCATAAGCTTTAAAAGCGTTTTAAAGGCATGCGTGATTTTTACTTTGTTTTTTGCGCTTTTTATTTCTCCCTGGTCGGCGAGAAATAAAAGGTTGTTTGGTACATATGCGATAACCTTAAGACAGGGCGTGGCATTGGCTGCGAGGGCTGAGCGCCTTGATGATTCGTCGGATTTTATGAAAGAGAGCTTTGTTTATAATATTTCCGAGTTTCTGGGAAGAAAGTTTTTTCCGAAAGCATCCGTACTGGATGTTAATTTTATAATGCAGGGTTCAAGGAATGCCAATTTGAGATTTTTAACCCTTACGCAAAAAGACGCCTTGAGCGGTCCGCAGGCTGATAAAATAATGAAAGAAGAGGCCTTGGCGCGCATAAAAAGAAGGCCTTTTAAGTATATGCTGCAGTCCTTGTTTGAATTTCAGAAATTGGCTATGTTTCTGAATGTACCGGCATTAAATGAGGCGGCTTTAAATGCGCATTCGCTGCGTAAAGTGCTTATCGTTTTTTTGCGCGGTTTTTTGAAGTTGTTATCGTTATTTGTGCTGGGATTGGCAGCAGCAGGGGCATATTTTTATTTCAAAAAATGGCACCTGTGGGTGTTTATATTTTTTTTGGCAGCGTATCTTAATTTTGCAAACAGCATGATTTTTGGAGACCCGCGCTATGCAGCGCCACTGATACCGTTTTATATCATTTTTGCAACCGCAGGGTGGTTTGGCATAAGGAGAAAACAGGCATGTTAAAAATGAAATCCGCCGGATTCAGCAGTGTCATTTTTTTTGTAATACTTGCCGGTTTTATCGCGTTATTCTTTTATCTTAACCAGTATTCCGTTAATCAGCAGTTTATATTTTCAAAGCCAAATGAGCAGATTTTAGGGACCAATTTCGGCAAACTGATAGCAGGCGATATATTAAAATATAAAAAATATGTTTATACTTTCATGGACGGCATGAAGCCTATTTTTTATCCTTTATGGGGCTATCCGCTCCTGACGCTTTTAGGGATTAAATTCGGCAATTACAGCATGTTTTTATATATCTTACAGGCGCTTATGGCGTTGCACGGAGTTTATTTATTCTATAAAATATTCGATATCAAAAAAAAGATATACCATATATTTTTGTTTATACCTTTTATAGGCATACTGTCGGTTAAGTGGCCTGACGGCATAACCTGTTATCTGGGCCTTTTATCTTTTTATTTTTTTAAAGTAGGTTTTAGCATAAAGAAAATAAAATATTTTGTTTTAGCCGGGTTTGTACTGGGTATAATGGCGAATTTCAGGTCAGAGTATTTTTTTCTGCCGGTTTTTATGCTCGCGGTTTTTATTGTTTTAAGAAGAAAGATTCACGTGCCGGCGAAGTTTATTTTTATATCGATGCTGTCTGTTTTCGCGATGCAGCTTGTCTTGCTTGGGCCATGGGCGGCGCGTTCAGCTATGTTTGACGGTAAGCTTCGCTTTACGGCCGCAAACGGAGGAGGTACCTTGTATGATTCTCTAGGCGAGCTGCCGGGTAACCCATGGGGTTTGGATGGAGACGATACAGATGCCTATAAATTCGCGCAGACACATGATAAAGAAGGCAACCCGGTGCCGCTTCAAAAAATAAGTCCCAAAGACCGCGATTACTATCCTATTTACAGCTACTCCGGCATGCAGCATAAAATAAACTTTTATCCTTTTGGCCATGAAGGCGACGAAGTTTTGAAGCGCCAGGCAGCCATGCTTGTAAAACAGCACCCGTTTTATTTTGCCAAAAAAGTTATGCACCACTTTCTGTGTATCTTTACAGGCGGAGTTTATATAATAGAAACAGAGGGGTTTGGCGTAACAACCCAAAAACACCTTGAATCATTGAAATATTTCAGGGATTTAAGCAAAAAAGATAAAATTTTATTTTTATCAGGCGTTTTAAGGTATAAGCAAAACCTGAGGATCGCCGCGCCTTATATTTTAAACTGGGCATTCAGGCTGATTTTTATGGCGCTTTTTGTCTTTTTTATAATTTCAGCAAGAAATATACGCGCCCTGCCGTGGATTTTTTACATTCTGCTGCCTGTAATAGCTTACAAGGTTCTTTTGGTTTCGTTTATTCAGTATTCTCCGAGGCATTTAAATTTTATATATATGTTTTTGTTGGGTTATTTTTTATTTCGTAAGGATGCGAAAAATGCAAACTCCTAAAAAAAGGGTCCTAATAGTAATACCAACATATAACGAAAAAGAAAATGTGGCCGAGATCATCAATAAAGTAGACCTTTCGCTTGGCGGAGCGTGCGACATGCTGTTTGTGGATGATGCTTCTCCTGATGGAACGGGAGTTATACTGGAGGGCATGAAGTCGTCCAACAGCCGTATATACGTAATGCACAGGCCCGGTAAAGACGGCCTTGGCAGAGCCTATGCCCATGGCTTGAGCTTCGGCGTGAAAAATGGGTACGACTATATATTTGAAATGGATGCCGATTTGTCGCATGATCCGGAATATTTGAAAGTTATGCTTAAGGAGTTTGATAATTTTGATGTGGTGATAGGCTCAAGGTTTATGGGCAGTATGGAAAATATAAACGCGACGCCGTTTCGCAGGTTTATAAGCTTTTTTGCTTCCAGATACGTGAAATACCTTTTGGGCTTAAAGTGCCTTGATCCTATGGCGGGTTTTGTGGGTTATAAAAAAGAAGTTTTAGAAAAGATTGATTTTGATAACTTTTTCTCCAAAGGGTATGTCTTTCAGGCAGAGATAAAGTTCAGGTGCCAGAGAAACGGGTTTAAAATAACTGAGGTCCCTATAATATTCAAAAATAGGAGCCTGGGCGATTCCAAGCTTAGAAAAAGGGACATGATTGAAGCTTTGGTTTTACCCTGGAAAGTGATGATTTTCGGATGATAAATACTTTAAAGTTTGCCGCTAAAGCCGCAGGTTCTAATTTTGCAGATCCACAGCTTCCATATAAACTGACAATGGTTTTGACCGGCCGTTGCAATAATAGATGCAAATCCTGTAATATATGGCAGAACCAGAACGCAAATGACAGCTTGATAGAAGATATAGAAAGATTTTTTAAAAAATCTAATTTTTTTTCATGGATCAGCCTCACCGGAGGTGAAATCTTTTTAAGGAACGATGTATTTTCCGTATGTAAAATTATCAAAGACAATGTAAAGGATGTATGTTTTTTGACTTTTCCGACAAACGGCTACCTGACAGAGAAAATACTGGCAGACGTGGACAGGATTCTCGGATTAAACTTTAACAAGGTTGTTGTGTCTGTCAGCTTGGATGGGCCTCTTGATATGCATAATACGTTAAGAGGCGTTGACGGGTCGTGGGATAGGGCGCTGAAAACATTTTGCGGCCTTAAAGCGGTAAAAAACAGACGCTTTGCCGTAAATTTTGGCTTTACAATATCAAATTACAATATGAGGTCTATAGGTAAAACTATTGAATCTATAAAGGCCGCATATCCGAAGTTTTCGTTAAAAGACCTTCATTTAAACCTTGCTTTTAACGCAGAGCGGTATTCTAATATGGACAATAAGGGTATACTTTGCACGGATTCAGACGGTTTAATATCGGAACTGACGACGTATCAGGAAAACAAAAAATTATTGGATCCGATATCGGTTATAGACTATTTGCATGTAAAATTTCTGAAAAGATACATAAAAAGCGGCAGGACGCCTCTTCCGTGTATGTCTTTGGCAAGCTCTTGCCTAGTAGACGTAGATTGGAACGTATATCCTTGTTTTAATTTTAACGTCAAAGCCGGCAATTTAAAGGAAAATGATTTTGACCTGGCAAAATTATGGGCGTCCGGCATCAGAAGGGCCGTGAGAGCCAGGGTAAAAGCAGGCGATTGCCCGCATTGCTGGACCCCGTGTGAATCGTTTCAGACAATCCTTGGTAATATGCCGAGGGCATTTTTTTCTAAGAGGGCATAAGGTTGCATTATGGTGAGTAGAATTTTTAAATCAAACGGTGGGATCCTGGCGGTAATTTCGGCATTTGCGTTATTTAATTTTTACGGATTGATGCATAATCAGTCAGACATATATTTTCATGACGGAATAAGTTTTATCGAAAATGCATTGAGAATGGGCGCAGGCAATTTCAGGTATTACGGCTGGGGCCATGGCGCATTTTTTTCAATAGCGCTGTTTTTTGTTTATGGGGCTGTATTTGCGCTTAAGCTTGCGTTCGGTATATTGCATATAAAGCAGGATATCTTGGTAGAGTATATTTTAAGGCCGGAACAGTTTTTTCTGATCGCAAGGATGTTGATCGTATTTTTAGGGTCTGCTTCGCTTGTTTTCGTGTATATGGCGGCCGTTAAATTGTTCAACAAGACAATAGCGGTAATGGCGGCTGTGTTTACGGGTTTTTGTTTTCCTTTGATGCAAATGTCTTCTTTGATAAAAGAAGATAACCTGGCGTTCTTGGCATTATCCGTGGCATTTTATTTTATAGCGCTTAATTTTACATCCAAAAGGTCCGGAAGCGTATTGTTTTATATACTGGCGGGTCTTTTTGTAGGTTTGTCGGCAGCGGCAAAATATACATTTGCGCTTGGGTTTGTTTTTGTTGCAGCGGGCGTATTTATGAATACCAAAGATACATCTAAAGATTTTGTTTATAAGGCGTTATTTTTAAGTTTTGCTGCCATGATATCAGGATTTGCCCTGGGAAATCCGTTCATATTTTCCGGCTGGCATGATTTTTTATCAGGTACATCGGCGCTTAAGTCATATTATTATCATCCGTATACATTATCTGATAACCTGTCCAGAATATTGTTTTTTTATAAGGCCAATTTAGGTTCATTGTTTTTTTACATATTGCCGATTAGCGTAATTTTTATATTTATCAAAGAAAGAAAAAAGGCATTTCTTTTATATATATACCCTGCCTGCCTGTTGTTTTTGTTCGCAGCCTGCAGCATAGAGTCATATTACATTTTACCGACTGTACCTTTTTTTGCCATAGGATTATCCTGCGCAGTATACAATTTTTGGGGTTTCATAAAAAATAAGAACATATTTAAGACAGTTATTTTTATCTCAGTATTTTTAATCATATGTACCCCGCTCGCAGATGCAGCTAAATTTAAAAAAATAATATCTGCAAAGGACACAAGGTATATGTCTGGGGATTGGATTTGTTCTAATGTGAAAAGCGGCAGCACCATAGTGGCTGAAGGAGCGGTTAGGGGTATTTTGATTTTTACACCCATGCTTATACCCGATATAAACGCATTAACGCGCGAGAAAGAAGAAATTATTGCAAGCGGTGGCTCGGCAAGGCTGCTCGATATGAATATAAAGCTATTTTCCGGCAGCAAATCCGTAAAATCATTCGATATATATAAATGTAAAACTATCAACCAGAGCCTTATTGATCAGGCGCGCCCCGAATACATTATTTTAAGTGGGGCATTTGACGATAACCAAAGGGGCTGGATAAGCAGCAATAATATCATCGCAAGAGAAGAAGCCAAAGAGCTTATAAGCAAAAAATATGTTCTAATAAAAAAATTCGAGGCATTGCCTAAATTAAGTTATTTTTTCCCCATGATATCGATACAGGATTTTAACAAGATTCAAAAAATCAAGCTTAAGGATACGGGCAAAATAGTTTCAGGGTACGATATTTTTATATACAGGAAGATATAATTATGGAACATGCTTTCAGGATTAAAAATGTATTCTTCGTGGTTATCCCTGCACTTCTACTGTTTTTATTTGTACCGTATGCTTACTTGGCGCAGTTTTTTATTGTTGGGGCCGCTCTTATTATTTTTTTAATGCTCGCTGTGGTATTAAAACAGGACGATTTCGATTTTTTATTTACATTATTTTTTGTGGCGTTTTTTGCCAGGATCCTGGTGGCGCTTTTTACGTATGAATTCAGGATTTTTATGGGCCTGCGTGCGTATTTTGGCGACGGGTGGCCTTATGTATATAACGGCAACATTATAGCGAATATGTGGGCTGCCGGGATAGATGAATATGAAGCCATATTCAGATTTGCTAAGGACATGAGCGGTAGTGGCGCGCTGGCCTTTTATGATTTTTGGAATGCCTTTGTATTATTTATAAGTGACAGAAATCCACTTTCTTTAGCTTTTATAAATTGCGCGGCAGGCGCATTGTCGGTAGTTTTTATTTATCAGACGGCGCTTGAGTTTTGCAACAGAAAATGGGCCAGGGCAGTAGCGGTATGCGTTGCTTTTTGGCCATCTTTATTTATATGGTCCACGCAGAACCTCAAGGAACCGATAACATGCCTGTTACTGGCAGGGTCTTTCTGGGCTATTGTTAAGCTTATAAAAAAGCTTAATCCGGTTTATATAGTTTACATGCTTATTTTTGCCGTAGCTTTGCGGTATTTTAGGGAGCCGTTTTTTTTATTGTTTTATGCGGTTTCATTGCCGTCTTTTCTGGTGTTTTACGTGTGGATAAAGTTTTTCAAGAAGATGTATCCTTTTTCTGTGCCGATAACAATCCTGGCATTGATCCTGGTAGCATTTTTATTTTATAATCACGTTAATTCTGAATCCGTGGTATCTTTTCTGAAATACGCGACTGCAATGCGCAGCGATAGGGCATACGGAAACTTGGCTTTTATGCAGAATCTAAGGTTTACCAGTATTTTCGGCATGATGGGCGTTTTGCCCCCGCTGGTTTTTATGATTTTGTTGATGCCATTTCCATGGCAGATTTCAAGCGTATATCAGATGCTGACATTTTCTGAGATGCTGGCATATTATACTGTAGTCTTTTTTTTCTTGAGAGGGGTCATTTTTTATTTTAAAAAAAACGAATATATATTATTTATCCCGTTATTTTTTATCATCTCAGCGTGCGTATTTTTTTCCTTGTTTGAAGGCAATATAGGCACTATATTCCGCCACAGGGCTACGATTTTGCCATTTATGTTTATTCTTGCGGCCTTCGGAGCGGAGCAGGCATTAAAAAAGGCTGATTTATGAGGGTGTTATACATTTCTTATGATGGTGCGCTTGAACCGCTGGGCCAATCACAGATAATAGCTTATCTTAAAGGCCTGTCTTTAAGCAGCGGTACGGAGTTTACGCTTATAACTTTTGAAAAAGAGCGCTATGCGCGCGATAAAAACGCCTGCAAAAAAGTTTTTTCTGACTTGGCAAGGCATAATATAAATTGGGTAAAGCTTACGTATCATAAAAACCCGTATGTTCTTTCAACTTTTTTTGATATATGCTTAGGTATGTTCTTTGCCGTAAGGGCTATGATGAGCAAAAAACATGATTTGCTGCACGCGCGCGCCTATGTGCCAGCGCTTATGTGTTTTTTCCTAAAAAAGATGTTCGGCACTAAGTTTATATTTGATATGCGCGGTTTCTGGGCGGATGAAAGGGCGGATGCGGGTATATGGAAAAAAGGCGGCATGTTGTATAAGCTGGTTAAGTTTTTTGAGAAAAAGTTTTTATACAGCTCAGATGTTGTTGTGATACTGACCGCGAAATCATCCGGCCATATAAGCGGTTTTATAAGGCCGGGTACAGGTATTTCGGTTATTCCGTGCGCCGCGGATTTAAACAGGTTTAAGTTTTATCCGGGGGCTTCTCTTAAGATGCGAAGAAGATACGGCCTCCAGGACAAGTTTATTTTTTTGCACGCCGGTTCGCTTGAAGGCTGGTATCTTGTAGATAAGATGGTGGATTTTTTTAAAATCGCAAAAAAGAATATGAGTAACGCCCACTTTTTTATACTGACGCATTCAAAGCCCGACCGCCTGCTGAAACTTATAGATGCCAAAGGCCTAAACCGCGAAGATTTTACTTTGGAGGAAGCCGCATACAGCGATATGCCTTTTTATATTTCCGCCGCGGATGCTGGATTGTTTTTTTTAATGCCCACATTTTCAATGCAGGCAACTTCTCCCACTAAAGTGGCGGAATACTTAGGCTGCGGCCTGCCTATAGTCGCAAATACAGGCATAGGGGATATAGAGGATTATGTGCTGGAAGGCGTGAGCGGATCGCTTGTAAGGGATTTTTCTAAAAACAGTTTTGACGCAGCCCTGGCAGGGATTTTGAATGTGTCAAAAAACATAAATACAAAACAGCAATGCCGCAAAATAGCGCAGAAGAATCTTTCGCTGGATGCGGCCTTGTCCGAATATACCAATCTTTATGAGCTATTTATATAAAAAGGTACATTGTAATATATGCCATGTAGACGATACGATTTATATCGGTAAGCGCGCGCCTTCAGCTTATAATATACCGGATAATTTAAAGGCAGACATAGTAAAGTGTAAAAGATGCGGGTTGATGTATCCGGACCCCATGCCTTTTGCCGACGACGGCCAATTGCAGAAAAATTACGGTTCAGCCAAGGATTATTTTCCCAGCGAGCTGACTGCCGATAGGTTTGATTTTTATAGGTCTATTTTGAAGCGCATGGAAAGGTATTGTAAAAAGGGGCGCCTACTTGATATAGGTTGTGGAAGAGGCGAGATGCTTTATGTGGCTAAAGAAAGCGGATGGGACGTCTTGGGCGTTGATGTTTCAACAGGTTTTGCGGATTATGCCAGGCATAAGTTTGGCGTCGAAGTCGTTACCGGCGATTTGAAAGATATTAACCCTGCCTGCGGAAAATTTGATGCGGCAAGCTTGATATCTGTTTTACAGCATGCATATGACCCGGCCGGGCTACTGAAAAGCATAAACCAAAAGCTAAAAAATGGCGGGTTATTATTTCT
>PEUD01000023.1:0-698 GCA_002780805.1 Candidatus Omnitrophica bacterium CG02_land_8_20_14_3_00__42_8
TTCTTATATTTGAGCGCATGCGCGAGGAAATGGCGACAGGCAAGCACATGAGAAGCGTCATATCTTTCGGGTATGACAAGGCATACAGCGCTATATTAGACTCAAATATAACGACGCTGATTGCGGCAGCTCTCTTGTTTCAGTTCGGAACAGGGCCTATAAAAGGCTTCGGCGTAACTCTTAGCATAGGTTTGATGGCCAGCATGTTTACGGGCATATTTGTAACGCGTATTATTTTTGAGCTCCTTTCAAATAACAAGAATTTTACAAAGATACCCATGTTGAAGATATTCCCAAAAACGAACATTGATTTTATAGGCAAGCGCTGGATAGCTTATACCCTGTCTATAATTGTGCTTGGAGCCGGGCTCGGGACATATCTAATGTGCGGTGATAAGATGTACGGCATTGATTTTAGAGGCGGGCAGATACAGGAATACTCCTTTATTAGGCCTGTCAGCGCAGAAGAGGTGAGGAGGTCTATAGATGCCATAGGTATAAAAGACGCTACTATACAGCAGTTTTCCAATAAGAATCAGGTGTTGGTAAAAACAGCTCTGGATGAGGCAGACAAAATAGGGGAAGCGTTTAAGGCCGGCTTTAAAGATAATCCTTCAGAACTTCTTCGCATTGAAAAGGTAGGGCCTTCTGTCGGCAGTCACCTTAAAAAGAATGCGTTCATGGCGTTAATATGGAGC
>PEUD01000023.1:841-1075 GCA_002780805.1 Candidatus Omnitrophica bacterium CG02_land_8_20_14_3_00__42_8
AGCCGCACTCCTTACAATAGCGGGTTATTCCATAAACGACACTATCGTAATATATGACAGGATACGGGAAAATTTAAAACTATACCGCAAAGCGTCTATGAAAGAGATTGTAAATATGAGCGTTAATCAGACGCTATCCAGGACTATACTGACAAGTTTTATGACATTATTGGCAGTTACTTCTATTTTTCTTTTTGGAGGAGAGGTCTTGAAGCCGTTTTCGTTCGTGCTTCT
>PEUD01000023.1:1156-4329 GCA_002780805.1 Candidatus Omnitrophica bacterium CG02_land_8_20_14_3_00__42_8
ATAATCGCGGAACCACGCAGAAGCCCGCCATTGTTTCGTTGGCGGGACGCGGAAATACGCGGAAATTACACGTGAGTTTCAGCGTAGTTCCGCGTTATGTTCTGCGTAATTCTGCGATAGCATGAAAGTTAAATGCGATATGGATAAATTTAGAGAAATCAAACGGATATTAATAATCACTCTTTTTTTTAACTGGCTTGTGGCATTCAGTAAGCTCATATATGGACTTATTACAAAGTCCGCTGCCATGACTGCGGATGGGGTGCATTCTTTTGCCGACGGCGCTTCGAATATTATAGGGCTTGTGGGCATCTGGGCCGCTTCCAAGCCAATTGACGAAGACCATCCATACGGCCATAAAAAGTATGAGACTATTGCCACGCTTGGTATTTCGGTCATGCTGTTTCTGGCAAGTTTTGATATCATCAAGGGTTCATTTTTAAGATTATTTCATCCCGTAGTGCCGGATGTAAATGCCTTTAGTTTCAGTTTGATGGCGGTTGCGTTTTTGATAAATATAATTGTGATGAGATATGAATATAAAAAAGGGAGACAGTTGTCGAGCGACGTGCTGGTCTGCGATTCAATACATACGAAAAGCGACATGTTTGTCTCAAGCGCGGTCATCGTGACGCTTATCTCTACAAAACTGGGCCTTCCTATTATAGATACGGTGGTGGCGTTTATTATAGGTGTATTAATCGCTAAAACCGGATTTGATATATTGAAAAAAAGTTCTGATGTCCTGTGCGACGGGGAAGCTGTTGAAAAAGCAAAGATAGCGAGAGTGGTAAGCGGGGTATTCGGAGTAAAAGCCATACACAAGATACGGACAAGAGGCAGAGAGGATGACGTGCACGTGGATCTTCACGTAGCAGTCAATACGAGTATGCACGTTGACGCCGCGCATGAGCTTAGCCACAGGATAAGCGATACCTTAAAAGAAAAGATACCGGGGATTACTGATGTAATTGTGCATATAGAGCCTTCTCAATATAAGTAGGGGGCAGGTAACCTGCCCCCTACTTATTGCGATTATCATGAAAAAATGGAATGTTTGCCAGCCTGATATAGCCCTGCAGAAATATCTTGGCGATAACTTTTCTATTTCTCCTATAATTTCCCAGCTGCTCATAAACCGTGGTATGACCGATATCGATAAAATAAGGTCATTCCTGGACACTAATCCGTCAGAGCTTTATAACCCGTTTTTAATGAAAGGCATGTCCGAGGCTGTTTCCCGCATAAGAAAAGCCCTGGATAAAAAAGAAAAAATATTGATTCACGGAGACTACGATGTGGATGGCGTGACAGCTACCGCGCTTCTATTCTTTACTTTGCGGGAATTCGGAGCGGAACCTGTTTATTTTATACCTGACAGGCTTACCGAAGGTTATGGATTAGGCGCGAACGGTGTGGAAGAGGCTGTCAGGATAAAAGCAGGCCTTGTTATTACGGTTGACTGCGGAATATCAAGCCATGAAGAAGTAGACGCATTGAATAAGCAGGGTATAGATGTGATAATTACAGACCATCATGAGCCTCCCAGGGTATTGCCTGACGCTCGCGCGACAATAAATCCTCATCAAAAAGGATGCGCTTATCCGGATAAAAATCTTTCCGGGGTAAGCATAGCATTTAAATTATGCGAGGCATTAAGTTTTGAATTGCATAACAAAAGTTTCTGGAAACGCATGGACCTTGTCGCGCTTGGCACGATTTCTGACATAGCCCCTATTTTAGGAGAGAATAGAATACTTGTTAAAGAGGGGTTAAAATTATTTAAAAACAGCGGCTCTAATAAAGGCATAAAAGCTCTTATTGAGGTAAGCGGCATTAAAAAAGATAAGATAGGTGCTTTTGAGATAGGTTTTATTTTGGGCCCCAGGATAAATGCGGCAGGAAGACTCGGTTCCGCAGGCACTGCGGTCGAACTTTTATTGACGGATAATGATAAAAGAGCCCAAGAGCTCGCGAAAAAATTAAATGAGTTGAACCATGAAAGGCAGAGGATTGAAAAAAGCACGTTAAAAGAGGCGATATCAAAAATAGAGAAAGACATAAATTTTAAATACCATAAAGTTATAGTGCTGCATAATGAGGACTGGCACACAGGGGTGATAGGGATAGTGGCTTCCAGGATAACAGATAGATTCAACAGGCCGGCTATCCTTATTTCAACGAAAGACGGGATCGGGAGGGGTTCCGGGAGGTCTATCGAAAATTTTCATTTATTTGAAGCGCTTACTAGCTGCGAGGGGTTTTTGAAAGAATACGGAGGCCACCAGTACGCATGCGGGCTCACGATACTTGAAGAAAACCTGCCTGGATTTATAAAATTGATAAATGAACTGGCAGCTGACACAATCACGGCAGAAGATTTAGTGCAGTCATTGTCTATTGATATAGATATAGAGCTGAGCCTGATTGATTATAAACTGGCAGAGGACATAGCCATGCTTGAGCCTTTTGGGGAAGGGAATCCCGAGCCGGTATTTTGTTCCAGAGGCCTGAAATTATCCAGGCCTGTAAGGATATTGAAAGGCGAGCACATTAAATTCCAGGTTACGGATGGAAATAAAAATTTCGAGGCAATAGGATTTGGGATGGCTAAAGACGGCGATATAGAGCTCGCATTAAGAAATTACCCTGCATTCGATATGGCTTATACTGTTTCGATTAATAGTTGGCTTGGGGTAAATACTATTCAGCTGAAGATAGAGGATGTCAGGCCTTCTGTACCTTGCCGGCCTTAAGGCAGGACGCGCATATCTTTATTCTTTTTGCAGTTCCTTTTACAATAATCTTGACAACCTGCAGATTCGGCATAAACCTTCTCCGGGTAACCCCTGTTATCTTTAACCCGACTCCGCCTTTTGCTTTAGCAAGGCCTCTTCGGGCAATAGTTCTTCCCGCTACAGGCCTTTTCCCGCATATTTCGCAGATCCTCGACATTATTAAATCTCCTTTATTTTAGTAGCGATTTAGATTAAAATAATAACACAGTATCATTAGATATGCAAGGGGAATTTAATAATGGGTAGGGAACGGTTTTAAACCGTTCCCTGCAAAATGCAAATGACAGATAAAATCAAGCAAGCCTACAGATTAATGGAAAAATGCAGTATTTGCCCCAGGAGGTGCGGGGTGAACAGGCTAAAGGGCCAGATAGG
>PEUD01000100.1:0-3148 GCA_002780805.1 Candidatus Omnitrophica bacterium CG02_land_8_20_14_3_00__42_8
GGGGAAAGTGTAGTGCCGACGTTTGCCGTGAAAAATAAAATAAATTACATCGTGCTATTGGGCAATGAAGAAGTGAGCGATCTATACGACGGCATAGCGGCTATTCCCACCACGTTCATTGTGGATAAAGACGGCACTATCAGGAAAAAATACATAGGGTATAATGAAAAAGAGGTATTTGAAAAAGACATAAAGGAGCTTTTGTAAAATGATAGTCACAAAAAAGAAACCCATAGAGGAGATATTGAAATTTCTCGGCGCTTCTTCCAGGATTTTTATCATAGGATGCGGGGATTGCGCAGCTGCATGCAAGACAGGCGGAGAAAAAGAAGTCATAGAGATGAAGGCCGAGCTTGAGGCAAACGGGAAAATTGTAACAGGGTGGGCAATACCTGATTCCCCTTGCGTAGCGAGCCAGATAAAGCTTCAATTCGCGAAAAATAAAAAAGCAGTGGATGACGCGGAAGTTTTTCTGGTCCTTTCGTGCGGTTTAGGCGCACAATCAGTGCTTGAAAATGACAGAAACAAAAGGCCCGTCTATATAGGCTGCGATACCATGTTCGGGTCTATACTGGACGCGACAGGCCATGGATTTTTTGAAAGATGCGCCATGTGCGGAGAATGCATGCTGAATATCACGGGAGGCATATGCCCTGTGACAAGATGCGCGAAAGGCCTTTTGAACGGGCCGTGCGGAGGTTCTAATAAAGGCAAATGTGAGGTGGATAAAGATAAGGATTGTGGTTGGATATTGATTTACAATAGGCTGAAGGATTTGAATAAGCTGGACGATTTGAAAAAAATAAAACCGGCTAAGGATCATTCTAAGGTAACTAGGCCGAGAGAGATTATTCTTGGATAAAATAATCGCGTAGTTCAGCGATTTAAAAGGGAGTGGTTATGGAAAGTTTTAATACGGCATACAGCGAAAAAGTGATGGAACATTTTAAAAACCCCAGAAATGTCGGCGAGATTCCGGATGCGGACGGCATCGGCAATGTTGGGAATTCCATATGCGGCGATATTATGAAGCTTTATATAAAAGTCGAGGATGATATAATTAAAGATGCAAAGTTTAAGACGTTTGGATGTTTACCGCCGCAAGAAGATGTAGTACTAAACTATACTGGATGGGGAAAGGTGAACAAGATACAGAAAGGCGTCAAGGTATTGAACAGTAATGGAGAATCAACGCATGTTTTGGAGACATATGTGAGGAAATACAATGGCAGGATTTTGAATATATTACCATTTGTATCCCCTTTTAATTCTTTTTCAGTTACAACTGAACATCCAGTATTGTGTGTCAAAAGACAGTGGATTAAGGGGAATCGGATTTCTAGTTCAAAATGCGATTGGTTACACGTGAATAGAAAAATCCTTTTATCAACAAAGCCTGATTATGTCAAGGCAATAGATCTGGAGATAGGAGATTACCTTATTTTTGTAGTCAATAAGACCGTCAAAGATGACAAGTTTTTTACAAAAGAGTTAATGAGACTTTTAGGATATTATTTATCAGAGGGTTACGTAGTTGCAAATAATGGCGTAGTTGCTTTTGCGTTTAATAAAAATGAAAAAGATACCATTTATGAAGTTGGTTCATTGATTTATAAATTAACAGGTAAACAGGCAAAAGAAAGGATAAGAGGTAATGTATCAGAGGTATATGTTTGTTCCAGGAAATTAGCAAGTCTTGTCAGTGAACTATGCGGCTGCGGGGCTAGAAACAAAACAATATCAGAAAGAATATTATCATTACCTTTTGATAAACAATGGGAAATGATAGAGACCTATCACATAGGCGACGGCAATAAATACAGGAGGCGGCCAAAAGATACAGAAACCTATAGGATAATAACTACTTCGAGAAATCTCGCTATACAGGTGCAAGAGATACTTGCCAGAGGAGGTATTTTTGCTTCTATACGGAAAATATTTAAAACAAATTGTAAAATTGATGGAAGAATTCTTAAGAATTCAGAACAATATTTAATATCATATAAACTGGAAAAATACCATAACTTTGTTAAAAATGGCAAGGGGTATTTTCTAGTCCCCATTAAAAGTATAAGAAATAAAAAGTATATAGGAGAAGTGTATAATTTTCAGGTTGCCTCTAAGCCAAATTCATATCTTGTAAAAGGGTTTGCAGTTCATAATTGTGGTGCCGCGATCGCCACAAGCTCCATGGTCACAGAACTTGTCAAGGGCAAGACCATAGAAGAGGCATTGAAGGTTTCCAACAGCGCGGTCGCAGAAGCGCTTGGCGGGCTTCCAAAGATAAAGATGCATTGTTCAGTGCTTGCGGAAGAAGCCCTTAAGTCAGCAATAGACGATTATTTGAAGAAGAAAGGTAAAAAGTAGACGCAAAGCCTGCCCTGAGCAAAGTCGAAGGGTTTACTTTGCCTTTTATGCAGGGCAAGCTCTGCAGCTACGTGATGCAAGGGCAGCGCAAGGCTCTACAGCTACATGGTGGTAGGAGATGGAAGCGAAAGAAATTGTCAGAAAAAAAATGAAAATAAGAATGAGATATCAAAAAAGTTCGGAAAGGAGACAAAGAAGTAGAATTATACACAAAAGATTATTTCTTCGTGAAGATTTTTTAAATTCTAAATGCGTGATGCTTTACGTTTCTAAAGGGACCGGCGAGGTGGAAACCGGGCCCATAATAAAAAAAGCCCTGGTAATGGGCAAGAAAGTAGTTTTACCGGTTACATTGGTGAGGGATAAAAATATAAAACCTGTATATCTCGAGGATATCAGGAAACTGGGAAAAGGGCCTTATGGCATTTATGAACCAAGGGGGCCCTTGAATAAAAAACCTGCGGCGTTGAAAGATATAGACCTTGTAGTGGTGCCCGGAGTCGCCTTTGACAAAAATCACAACCGCATTGGGCGCGGAAAGGGCTATTACGATAATTTCCTGAGGCGTTTTCCTAAAGGCAGGTCAAAGATAGGCCTTGGCTTCAGATTTCAACTGCTGGATAAGGTGCCGGCCACAAAAAGAGATATCCCTCTCACCACTGTCATAACCGACTAAAAGCTGCTTTTACATAAAATAGCGGGGAGGTGCTGGACATGGCGACAAATGTTAAAATAATAATCTATGCGATAGAAGTTCTGGTTTTTATCCTGATATTTTTCG
>PEUD01000100.1:3168-4322 GCA_002780805.1 Candidatus Omnitrophica bacterium CG02_land_8_20_14_3_00__42_8
TTTTTCGGGGAAAGGCATCTTAAAGAAATGGAGGATAGGACAAAGAAAAACTTCGAGAATTCCAAAAAGGAATTTGAGAACAAGAAAAAAGAGATAGAACTGGAAGTAAAAGACCTGAAATTCAAAATACAGTCGGATTTTGAACAGACTACGAAAGAAAGGCGCCAGGAGCTGTCAAATCTTGAAAAGAGACTGGCGCAGAAAGAAGAGAATATAGACAGGAAAGTAGATATCCTTGACAGAAAAGAAAAGGATATAGCAAGAAGAGAAGGGTTTCTGGTAGACAAGGAAATGTCCCTTGAATCAAGGCATAACGAGCTTTCGAGGCTTATTGAAGAAGAAAAAGTAAAGCTGCAAAGGATATCCGGCCTGAACGTTGAAGAGGCAAAGAAGCTGTTTTTAGAGAGGGTGGAAACAGATGCGCAGAGAGAAGCGCAATTGCTTTTTAAGGATATAGAGGATAAGGCCAGGGAGTCTGCGGATAAAAAGGCCAAAGAAATTCTTTCGCTCAGTATGCAGAAGTGCGCCGCGGAGCACGTTACTAATACGACTGTATCTGTTGTGAACCTGCCGAACGACGAGATGAAAGGAAGGATTATAGGCAGGGAAGGCCGTAACATCCGTGCGCTTGAGATAGCTACGGGAGTGGATGTGATCGTAGATGATACCCCTGAAGCTGTTGTGCTGTCCAGTTTCGATATTGTGAAGCGCGAGATAGCAAGGATAAGTTTAGAAAGGCTTCTGCAGGACGGGCGTATTCATCCCGGCCGCATTGAAGAAGTTGTTAATAAAGTAAAGCAGGAAATGGAAACTACTATCAGGGAAGAAGGAGAACGCACGATTTTTGAATTAGGGCTTCAGAAGGTTCATCCTGAAATAGTCAGGCTGATAGGCAGGCTGAAATACAGGACCAGCTATGGACAGAATGCCCTTCAGCACATGAAAGAGGTAAGCATTATTATGGGCGTCATGGCAGGAGAGCTTAACCTGGATGTAACTCTTGCGAAAAGAATAGGGCTTCTGCATGACATAGGAAAGGCTGTTACTCATGAAGTGGAAGGCCCTCACGCAAAGATAGGCGCGGACCTGGTCAAAAAATACGGCGAGCCGCCGGATATTATAAATGCAATAGCGTCTCATCACGAGGAAGAAGC
>PEUD01000067.1:0-1100 GCA_002780805.1 Candidatus Omnitrophica bacterium CG02_land_8_20_14_3_00__42_8
TTTTTCTATGCCAGGCAGTATATCCCTCTCAACCTCCATACAAGACCTGCAGCCAACCGCGTAAAAAACAAGCACCCTTAGAGGTTTGTCAGATCCCTGCTTGCCCTCAGGTTCGTTTAACACAGGCTTTGTCTCTTCTTTTCCCTGTTTTTTTAAAGACGGCATTTTCAAAGCCAATTTTTTAATAAAGCTATCCCCTTCATATTTTTCATCAAGGGAGACAGACTGCCATTTATAAGAAGAAACTGCGCCTTCATCCCCTATTTCCAGGTCCAGCCTGCTGACTTTTCTGGCATGATAACCGCCTGGCATGATTATCGTATTCCCGATTTTTACAGGTTCAGGGGTTTCCGCATCCCAGTGCCCGTTCAATATCACATCTATCCCGCTCACAGCATTTGCAAGATCTAGAGAATATGGCATACCTATATGTCCCAACACAATAATCAGATCTGCCTGGTTCCGCGCCTCCTGGACGTATTTAGCCGCCATCTCTTTGTTCGGCAGGACCTCAAGATTTTTAGAATTAATGACATAACGTTCATTTACGATTCCGACAATCCCTGCCCTCAGGCCATTTTTCATGGTCTTTATGATATATGGTTTAAAAAACAGCTTATTTTGGGATTTGTATGCTATATTTGATGATATAAGCGGGAATTTAAAGTTCCTGGATTTCCCCTCTAAAAATTTTTCTCCCAGTATAAGGTCACTCTCACCCACATTCATGGCATCATATCCCATCATGTCCATTGCCTTCAGGGATATAAAAGCGTTGTAGGTTATTGCCTGCCTGGTGAATCCAGGGTTAAATAGCGGCAGGACATCGCCTATATCCAGAAGAAGTATCTCATCTACGTCCTTTCTAACCTCATTGATATAATTAGACCTTCTTTCAAGGCCGCCAAAATCATCTTTTGGGCAATGGCAGTTCTCGAGCTCTCCCCTGGCATCGCCCGTAAATATAATAGTGAGCTTTTTCGCCTCGGCAAAACAAGGCAAGGCAAGCGAAATGAAAAACCCTAAGAATATTGATGCTATAATTATTCTCTTTATCATATACATTGTCTGATTATACTACAAAAAAGGCCCTGACAAAA
>PEUD01000067.1:1148-2538 GCA_002780805.1 Candidatus Omnitrophica bacterium CG02_land_8_20_14_3_00__42_8
GTTCGCTTCGCTACTCCAGAATCTTTTGGAGTAGCGGAGCAAAGCTCCGCGCAAAAAAGGAAATTCCTATACTATCAAGTTATAACATTTAAAACTAAATGACCAAAAGGGCGGGGCTAAAGTTTTGAACAAGGCCTCTCTCTCCCATAACTGCAGGGGACGGTCATTGACCGTCCCCTGCTAATTCTAAAATTACATTATCTCTATCTTAGGAACAGGCGTCGCATTAACAGTTGCCGCGAAACTGGATGTTGATGAATTGCCTTCAACTCCTGAATCATCTGTAACTGTAAGGCGCACCTTGTATACCCCTATATTTTTATAAGCGTGTTTTACTTTTATGCCCTCGGCTGTTTCCCCGTCTCCGAAATCCCATGCATAGGTCAATTTATCGCCGTCTAAGTCACTAGATTTAGACCCGTCAAACTCAACCTCGTCATTCACACAGCACACCAGATTAGGGCCTGTGTTTGCTGTGGGAGGCGTATTTACCTTTATATAATGGGTTTCGATGGATGACGAGCAATTTGTATTTTTGCTGTCATCAACAACCAGCGTAACCTTGTAAAGCCCGCCTTTTGAATAGTTATGTTTTATCAGATTTCCGCTCCCGCTGGTTCCGTCTCCAAAATCCCATGTATGCGTAAGCTTATCTCCATCAAGGTCATTTGAACTGGAGCTGTCAAAATTCACAGCCTGGCCCACTGAAACAGCATCCTTGGAAGCTATAACCGCTTTCGGGGAAGAATTAACGCTTACAAGCACTTTATCAGAAGCGCTGGAACAATCTGTCTTTGTGTTGTCATCTACAAAAAGTTTTGCCTGATACACCCCTCCTTTTTCATATTTATGAGAAACTGTTTTGCCTTCTCCTTTTTCTCCGTCTCCGAAATCCCAGGTATAGCTTAAAGAATCTCCGTCGTTGTCAATCGATTTGGACGCGTCAAAATCTACTTTATCCCCAGCGCATATCCTAAGATCGACTCCAGCGTCCGCTATAGGAGCCCTGTTCAACACAATAGTTTTTGTGGCTATAGATTTATCGCACTTTGCGTTTGTATAATCAGTGACTGTAAGTTTCGCTATATATTCCCCGCCTTTCGCGTAGGTATGTTTTACTACCTTGCCTTCCGCGGTCTGGCCGTCGCCAAAATCCCAGGCATACGCAAGTTTATCTCCGTCCAGGTCTTTAGAGCCTGAGCCGTCAAAAGTCACTTCCAGCGGCTCATCTGGGTCTAACTTGCACAAGAATGTATCTTTTCCAGCGTCTGCAACAGGAGAGGTATTCACCCCTACCTTTAATTTATCTATCCCTGTGTCGCATATGGTTCCTGAATCATCCATTACAGTTAAAACAACCTGATAATTCCCACCCTTTGCGTATTTATGT
>PEUD01000067.1:2628-4024 GCA_002780805.1 Candidatus Omnitrophica bacterium CG02_land_8_20_14_3_00__42_8
TCAAAAGAAATCTCTTCGTTTAAACAAGACATGTCAGGGCCATCCGCGATAGCGCATGGCGGCTGGTTTACCTTTACTATCTGCTGAGTGTCTGCAGTGTTACATTTTGCGTCCGAAGAGTCTTTTACTGTTAATTTAACGAGATATTTCCCTGCATCCTTATAGGTATGCATTATCCTCATATCTGAACTGGTAGTCCCATCCCCAAAATCCCAGAAATACGAAAGCTTGGTATTATCCGGATCGTAAGATTTTGAGCCGTCAAACGTAAAGGTGTTACAGGAAAGAGGCTGTCCTGCCGCAGGTTCCTCTTTTGGTTTCTCTGCAAATATCATTTTCGGACCAGCTTCTCCCCTGGTAAAATATACAGGTATTGCCCTGCCTTTATCCGTCAATAGGGTCAATGCCATATTGGCCTGTTTCTGCCTGTCTTTTGTTATTTCATAAACCCATCTCTTGCCCGCATCCTGGCCTGGGACATCAATCTTTGTATTTGCCCACATGCCGGTATCAGAGCCTTTTATCCTGAAATATCTGGAAGGGCTTATAAGATCTATACTGCCGCCTGTCACATCTAAATCATAATTATATTCTAAAACCTTTTTTGCGTCAGATGGGATCTGCGGATAAAGAGCCATTTTTGCCCCGCGGGCCTCTGCTAATCTTATCGCTGGCGCGAAGCTAAAAGCCTCTGACATCTCAGGAGTTATGTCTAATGAAAAAAGATTATTATCGTCTCCTGAAATACCTTCTATAACTATCTTGAAATACCTGTAACCGTCAAGCTCCTCGCCTTTTGAAGCATCAATAGGGTCAAAACTGTAAAGCGCTTTGTCATATTGCTCATCATAACCGAATGTCTCTGTGGCTAAAAGGTCTCCCTCATAGCAATTGATAGGATTCTTGTCTTCTGTATCCCTAATCATATGAGACTCATCTGCTTCAAGAATTGAAGTATATGCTCTCTCTCCGCCAAAAATAGAAAATTTCGTTGTAGTATCCCACTGGCCGCTTTTTTCATCTATTGAACCGCCTATATCAGGATCATAAATGCCTATCTGAATATTGCCGTTATAACTGGTTGGCACTTTTACAAATACAACCTGGGGTTCATTTTTCATCGCGCCGTATGTTTTCTTGCCGTCTGCGCCAAATACATAAAGGTATTTGACATTACTATCCTCTGTTGGGACTTTGTAGCAAAATCCATTCCCTGTCAATACAAATGAGCAAAATACGATAGCTGTAATAGTTAAAAATAATAGTTTCTTGTGCATTACGCACCTCCTTTTAAAAATTTATTTAATAACTATTATAAATTACTTTACTTTCTTTGTCAAGTCTTTTTGGTTCTTTTTAGGGTGAAATTTTGGGATTTAAAAGTCCACAATGTTGG
>PEUD01000122.1 GCA_002780805.1 Candidatus Omnitrophica bacterium CG02_land_8_20_14_3_00__42_8
CACGGCATGGTATGTTACCTCCTTGCCGTATAGTATAATACGTAAACTATGTACCCGGTCTATTTTGTAAACTATGTTATCATATTGTACCTCGGCACAAAGAAAACCGTTGTTTACGTCAGCCTTGTTGTCATCATGGCGACAACAAGCGGAATTTTGTTTGGAGCCATTGTTCATTAAGGGAAGGAAAATTATGAAAAAAGATATCAAGAAAATAGTTAAAGAAGGGTACGCTAAGATTGCCAAGAAAGGAAATTCCTGTTGTTCGCCAGGTTCCTGCTGTTCATCTTCGGGCGATACTCGGAATATCAGCAAGAGCGTTGGTTATAGCGACGATGAAATGAGCGCCGTTCCTGATGGGGCGAACTCAGGGCTCGGGTGCGGCAATCCGGTGGCCATCGCTTCGTTAGAAGAGGGCAATGTGGTGCTTGATCTGGGAAGCGGGGCTGGATTTGACGCTTTCCTTGCGGCCAAGAAAGTCGGCAAAACCGGCCGTGTTATCGGCGTGGACATGACTCCGGAAATGCTGGAAAAAGCATGGACGAATGCAAAAAAAGGAGGCTTTGAAAATGTCGAATTCCGCTCAGGCGAAATAGAGAAACTTCCGGTTGAGGACAGCATGATTAACGTGATTATCTCCAATTGCGTTATAAACCTATCGCCGGACAAAGAGACTGTATTCAAAGAAGCGTTCAGAGTGCTTAAGTCAGGAGGCCGGTTGATGGTTTCTGATCTGGTGCTGGCCAAAGACCTGCCCAAACAGATAAAGGAATCAGTCGAGGCGTATGTGGGCTGTTTGGCCGGAGCGATTAAGAAAGACGAGTATCTCAGGTTTATTGAGAAGGCGGGGTTTAAGGATATCAAGATAGTAAGCGAGGCGAGTTATCCGATAGATGCGATGTTCGACGGTTTCAAAGACGCTAAAGACGCAATTGTGAGTATAAAAGTTTCAGCGGTAAAAAGATAAACGGAGGCAGAAAGAATGAAAATAGAAGTTTTAGGAGTAGGTTGCCCTAAATGCAAACAACTCACAGCGAACGCCGAGGCGGCAGTTAAAGAATTAAATATTCAAGCCGAGATCGGCAAGGTCACGGATATTGATAAGATCACCGAATACGGTGTCATGATGACGCCCGGGCTGGCCATTGACGGCAAGGTGGTTTCATCCGGGAAAGTTCTCAATAAGGATGAAATTAAAGCAATTATTTTAGGAGGCGGATGTGAGAAAAAAATTTAAGGTTCTTGCGGTTGTTGCGGTAATTAGCACAAGCTCTTTCGTTTTTGGACAATCAAGCCCGCAGGCGAAAGTTATCGCGCATTATTTCCACGGGTCATTTCGGTGCGTTACCTGTACCAACATGGAGAAATACTCCAAAGAAGCGATTGAGACGAATTTTAAGGACGATCTTGCTTCCGGCAGGCTTGAGTTTAAAGCTGTCAACATTGAGGAGCGCGGCAACGAGCATTTTGTGGACGATTATAAGCTGTATACCAAGTCGCTCATACTTTCACGGGTTAAAGACGGCAAGGAAGTAAAATCAAAGAATCTTGATAAGATATGGGAACTTGCCCGCAATAAGCAAAAGTTTATGGATTACGTAACCGGCGAGATTAGGGAATTTATGAAGGACACGCAATAATGGAGTTGTTAATTGCTTTAGGTTCTGCGCTGTGGCTTGGGATATTGACGTCAATCAGCCCGTGCCCGTTAGCTACAAACGTTGCGGCGGTATCATTTCTTTCAAAGAAAATAGCCCATCCGGCGCTTGTCTTTATTTCTGGGCTTGCTTACACGATCGGCAGGATGGCGGCGTATGCGTTGTTGGGGTGGATCATTATCAGTTCCCTTTTAAGTGTCCCACAGGTCGCTCAGTTTTTACAGAAATACATGGCCAAAGCATTGGGGCCTCTGTTGATAATCACAGGGTTATTTTTGCTGGAAGTCATTACTTTGAAGTTGCCCGGGATTTCGATATCTCAAAAGCATCACAATAAACTTGTAGAATCAGGAGCTCCGGGAGCTTTTCTTTTGGGTATAATATTCGCTTTGGCGTTTTGCCCGGTCTCGGCGGCCTTATTCTTCGGCAGTCTTATTCCATTGGCGCTTAACAGCAACGCGGGGGCCTTATTGCCTTTTATTTATGGAGTAGGAACAGGGCTTCCCGTTCTTGTTTTCACCATAGCCATCGCGATGGGCATGACTTCGTTGAGCCACTGGTTTCATAAGATCACAAGACTTGAATGCTATACCCGCAGGATTACCGGCGGAATTTTTATTCTCGTTGGCCTGTATTACTCGGGAATCTATATTTTAAAATTGTTTTAAAGGAGAGTCATATGGGTCAAGCGATTCATGAAGAGAGGAATCTGGGATTCTTTGAAAAATACCTCACTTTGTGGGTTATTTTTTGTATTGGGTTAGGAATCCTTATCGGTAAAACAGTCCCGGGATTTGCCCGCGCGCTTGATGGATTCTCTATTTTTGTTAACGGCGCGCCGGTTGTTTCTATTCCGATTGCCGTTTGTCTATTTTTTATGATGTATCCGATCATGGTTAAGATAGATTTTTCGGAGATTATTAAAGCCGGAAAGTCGCCGAAGCCAGTTGGTTTAACGTTATTCGTTAATTGGGCGATAAAGCCGTTCACGATGTACGCCATCGCCTTGTTCTTTCTTGGTTTTTTGTTTAAGGGATTGATCGGCGCGGATGCTGTTGATTTTTTAAAACTTCCACCCGGAGCGGACTGGTCGATTGGATCTATTCATGGCGCGGGCACAGTTGTTACGCGGGAAGGCATCAAGATGCTCCAAGTGCCTTTGTGGAGGAGTTTCTTTGCCGGATGTATTTTATTGGGCATTGCGCCTTGTACGGCCATGGTGTTGGTCTGGGGATTTCTCGCTAGAGGAAATGACGGGCATACGCTTGTGATGGTCGCCATTAATTCGCTCACGATGCTTTTACTTTATGGTGTGTTGGGTGGGTTTCTTTTGGGTGTTGGTAAAATGCCTGTCCCTTGGCAGGCGTTATTATTGTCAATAGCCATTTACGTCGCGTTACCGCTTATCGCCGGTTATTTTTCAAGAAGATGGATTGTCGGGCGTAAGGGTATCTCGTGGTTTAATGAAAAGTTTTTACATGTTCTGGCGCCGGTTTCGATTATCGCGTTATTGTTTACCCTGATCCTTTTATTCTCATTTAAAGGCGAGGTGATTCTGGCCCAACCGTTAACAATTCTTTGGATCGCGATACCGCTTTCTATCCAGACGTGTTTCATTTTCACGATTACTTACTGGCTGGCGAAAAAATTAAAATTGAGTTATGAAGACGCGGCGCCAAGCGCTATGGTTGGGGCAAGCAATCACTTTGAGGTCGCGATTGCCACGGCAACAATGCTCTTCGGGCTTTCATCAGGAGCGGCTTTAGCCACTGTCGTGGGGGTATTGATTGAAGTCCCGGTTATGCTGATGCTTGTAAAAGTTTGTTTAAAAACGCGGAATTGGTTTACCCCGTTAGAGAAAACCGTCAATAGAAGATGAAGTTTTCTAACGGGATTTAAACATGAAAGCGTGGGTTAAACACATCCTTATTTTGGCAGGTTTATTTCCGCCTGTCTTGCTGTCATCTGTTGACTGAGGCAAATCGGGGCGTTGTTGCCCTTTTTCGATGAAACCGGTTAATTCAAATGGAGAGGCCAATGAGTAAAAAACGAGTTTTATTTGTCTGTGTTCACAATTCAGCGCGCAGTCAAATGGCGGAGGCGTTCCTTAAAAAATACGGCGGTAGCCGTTTTGAGATAGAGAGCGCGGGTCTTGAGCCGGGCAAACTCAATCCGGTTGTAGTTGAGGCAATGAAGGAAATCGGTATTGATATATCGCAAAATAAGACTAAAAGTGTTTTTGATTTTTATAAGCAGGGCAAAGAGTATGATTATGTCATTACCGTTTGCGATGAATCCCAATCCGGAGCCTGTCCGGTATTCCCCGGTAGAGGTGAACGGATTCATTGGGGATTTAAAGATCCTTCAAGTTTTCAGGGAACGCGTGAAGAAAAGCTGACAGATACCAGAAAAGTCAGGTACGAGATAGAATCCCGGATCAAGGATTGGCTTAACTTCGTATAATTTTCCATTTTCAATCAAGTTTTGTAATAGCTTAGCTCTGGAAAGCGCCTTATAGGCAGAACATCCTTCCGGTTTGACATTCCGCCATTTAAAAATACCCGCTGAAAAA
>PEUD01000118.1 GCA_002780805.1 Candidatus Omnitrophica bacterium CG02_land_8_20_14_3_00__42_8
ATCTCGCAGGCTAAAAAGGCATTAGAACAGTTAAAGCCAAAGATATATTCAAAAGAACTTCTCCAGATAGACCAGAAGGAAACTGACTATGAAGCCCAAAGATTAGAAACAGCTGATTATCTGAAGTATCTTCTCGACTCGGCTGCTTCGCAGTCTCGCTCGAAGAATATTAGTGGTAATATACTGTTCGAGCAAGCCCTTGACATCGAAGATGTCAAGGGCGCGTCGAGAACTGCAAATTATAGGAATATCTCTATTTTAATGGAAACAATTGAGTTAGAGAAAAAGATTGACCAGCAAAAGATAATGCAGGAATCCCAGAATTTAATTTTAAACCTGCAGTCAGCGATTTCGGCTAAATCTTTACGGTCTGACATGGATTCTTTGATGGTGAAGGCACAGTTATTCAAGGAACAGAAAATTTCTCCTTTTTCCTTCTACAGTTACTTAAAAGACCTTGCAAATAAACACTTAAAAGATGAATTTTCCATAAAATACGCTTCTATAGACAGCTTCATAGATTATCTTACAAAGGTCAATTCCGTTGATTCCACAAAGCTTTTTATAGAATTAGAGGACTTAAGCTTTGGGATAAAACAGGCCCTTTCAGGCACCCAGGAACAGAAAACACTCACCGAGGCGCTGCGCAACATTAAATTCCTTGAAGGGTTCTTTAACCTGAAGATATCTAATGAAGAATTGGACTATTACTTAGAAAATAAAGAATCTCATAAAGTAGGCTGGTTTAAATCTGCTATAACGAATCTAACGAACAAAACGAACTCAACGAATCAAACGTCCTACATAGATTTTAACCCTGACCTGATAGATAATCACCTCTCTGAATTAGAAGACTTCTATAAGATAGTCAAACAGCGCGATATCGCGATGGTCAATAATTCCGCCTCTGAGATAGAAAAACGTAATTCCAGGGTTTCTACCTTAGTTGCAGGAGGTTTCCATACCAAAGGCATCACAAAGCTCTTAAAAGAAAAAGGCTATTCCTATATAGTTGTATCCCCTTATTCCAAAACTGATATGGATGAAGAGAACTACCACTTTCTCTTATCAGGAAGGCGTAAACCAATAGAAGAACTGTTACAACAATTAGACCTTTCTATGATAATAGATAACCTATTAAACTATCAAAAGACCCTGAGAGTTCCTCTTGCATTTAGCGGTTTAGAACAAGCGTTTAATGCCGAAGTAGCTCCTGCACTTGCAGAGATATGGGGCGTGGGAGTAGAAGAAGTTACTATTGAGGACATAATTCAAAGAATACGCACAGAATTAGCTATGGTAACTGCTGGAAACAAAGCTCTCCTTGCTAAATTGGAAAACCTGACCGGCATAGAAGTAAGAGCTTCTACAAAACCAGGCGTAGCTATAATAAAGCTTACCCCTAAAAAAGGATATTCTGCATATTTTAAACTTACAAAAGATAGCGTAACAAGAGTAAGAGCAGAAGATTTTAAATCTGGCAGAGCAATTGCAGTTGCAGCTAAGGCTAAACCCGCTGACCAAGAAACAGCTATAACTCAAGCTATAGAAGATTTGCAGCGTGATTTTGGCGGCAAGATGGGTATAATTCAAGATGATAGTGTAAAACAGGCACTTAGCGAAAGGTTATTGGATTTAATTGAACTAGTGACTTTAGGCAAGACGGATCAGAATAAGATAAATATAGCTGCTTTAAATTTACTTAGCGAATTAATTGTTTCAGACGAGGCAGCGATTGTATTTGTAGCGGCAAAGATGTTAAAAGCTTCTTCGGAAAGAATAGAAGAATTTAAACCTATTCTTGCGCATTGGCATCAGGGCCTAGCAGAGTCAGGCAAGCAGGATGACTACTCGGTTAGTCTTATCAGGTCTGCAATACAAGATTCAAAATCATGGGAGCCGTTTGTTGCTTCTGTAGCAGGAGATTTGCAAAAAGGCCTGGAAGTGCTCAAGAGAAATAAAGAAATATTTATGCTCGCAGATGAAGGTAAGCCGGGTTACGCATCTACTATTATTAGAGGCGAAGATTTAAAAGATGTTCCTGATGATAGAAAAATAGACATAACACTGGCAGATTCCGCTGAACGCGATAGAATGATGAGGCCAAGAGAACGTAAACACCATCTTACGCCAGAACGGCCTGCAGTGGAAGCTACATTATTAGGAGGAGCTGGAAGACGTCATCAGGAAGCTTTGGTAAATGAGCCTGAATTTGCAAATATGCTAAAGATAATGCTTGGAGCAATGGGCAGGTTTATCGACCAGTTTAAGGCAGCGCTTCCTGCAGGGGATGTGCCGATTTTAAGGTTAAAATTAGGAAGAGGCAAGGAAGTGAGACAGACAGTGGTCTTTATGGCAGCGCAGGATAATGCCGGACAAGCAGAAGAATTTGCTAATGCAGTAATTCAAGGTTCTCTTAATGCTGATGAAAAACCAAAGTTGCTATCTTTTATTCAGCCAATTACGCCTAGAAGAATTCCCACGGGAAAGGCCCTTGAGGAGTTTTTTAGAAAAGAGGGTAGGCCGGAAGATGCTGATGTGATGTTGGCATATTGCGATAAACATGCCGGAGAAGTAGCGTTTGATGATAATGGAAGGCCGATTTTTGGGCCTGAGAATCATTGGGATTTTATTAAATATTTTGTGCAGGATAGTTTGTTTTTAAATTTATTTGAAGAATCATTGACCGGTGGAGAGCTTCATGACGTTATTTTAAGGGTTACTAACCAGGATAATAGTGGTTCCAGTGTCGGAGATAATAGGCCAGCTCAAGCTGCTGTGAATAGCTTAATAGACAGATTGCAAGCTGATGGGGGATTATATGCCCTCATGGATGAGCTGGACGCAAGATCAGAAGCAGAGTGGGAAATATACAAAAAAAGCCCTGAACATAAGGTAAAACTACGCAGTGTAATAGCTGCTGCTATTGAAGGCGGGCTGACACCAACTTATGCCAAGACAGGTGGAGGCGTATTTGGCATGGTTCAGGATGGAAAATTGACCACTGTAGTAGCTGAAAGGGCGAACATCAAAGGCGATACGCCGCCGACGAATATTACAAACTCTAATACGATAGAATACAGTTTGTTAGCCATTGCCGCGATGTGCGGCTTAAGGCCAAAAGATGTGGAAGCGATGTTAAAAACAAAAAGGGAGACAAGGGATATTTCGGCTGAGCAAAGCTCTATGCTGGTACAGGGCGTGCAGGCTGCTGAAGCTAGTTATGTGCCTATACGGCAGCAGGTGAAAATTACAAGGACTCCAAGCGGACGCGGCATACCAGTCCAAGGCCTGGAAAGGGATGTGCATGGGCCGCTAGGCAGGGCTTTTGACACACTGCTTTTTATAGGCGAATCTATGCAGACGTATAAACAAAAGATGAGTCGAAAGGATAGAAAGTTATTGGAAGGCAAGATTAGCTTTGCCGATCATCAGAAAGCAGAGTTATCTATAGCAGGTGACTTGACTTTTGTGCCTAACAAAGAATTCAAGGATTGGAGAGAAGGAAGCCGTCCTGGCCTGGCTCTTGCAAAATTTTTAGGTTACAGGGAAGAATCTCCTGTTCGTTCTCCTGAAGAGGTTTTAGCTGGATTAAAAGGTGATAAGACGCCCGAAGCTTTTCTTAAGGCTTTACAGGAAGAAGGTCATTATTTTAGCGAACAAGATTTACCTTTAGTTGAGATATTTTTAAATAAAAGACCAACGGATTCTTTTGCCCAGTGGAATAGATGGGCTGGCATA
>PEUD01000044.1:0-2182 GCA_002780805.1 Candidatus Omnitrophica bacterium CG02_land_8_20_14_3_00__42_8
ATTCTTAATGCGATGAACGTAATAATTAATTAATTTCTCGCCATTTATTTTATAGTCTTCTAGAATGAGACTGGTTTTCTTTTTTACTATAGAATCCCATATAGATTGCCTCCCTATACCAACAGCTGAAAGGGAACCTAGACCAGTTATAACAATTTTTTTATTTTTTATCATATTAAGAGCGTTTGCTTAGGATTTTATTAGCTACTTTAATACCAGATTGCATAACACCTTTAATTCCACCACCAGGCTGTGTCCAAGCGCCTGCTAAATATAAATTTTCAATGGGGGTGCTTTGTTTTAGGCGTTTTGTCACGCTTTGAGAAACGGTTTGACTCCATCCGTATATAGCACCATTAGAACTACCAATGTATCTCTCCATAGTACACGGAGTTGCTACTTCGATTACTTCTATATAAGAAGATAGATTTGGAATTACGCGCTCTGCCCTCTTAATCAAAATATCTGCAAATTCTTTCTTCTGTTTTTTGTAATCTTCTTTGGATAAACTCTTCCAAGCATTATAGCCGGATAATACCATAATAACCATTACAGACTTACCTTTTGATGCATAATTAATTGGAAGATTTGAATAAAGTGTTAGGCTAAACGGCACTTTATGAATATTATTTTTCAGAAATGAAAAAGCCTGTTCATTTAGATCATAATTTGGATTTATAAAAATAGTGTGATCTGTATTATTTATTTTTTTAAAATCTACATTCAATCCTAAATATACCTGAAAAGCAGAAATAGAAGGCTCCATATTGTTTATATTATTTATCAAATTTAACGGCAGGTAATCTTTGCCAATTAAATTATTAAATGTACTGCGCACATCTATGTTTGAAATAACTTCTTTACTAAAAAAATTATCTCCTTTTTCATTTATTATTCCACATGAAATATCATCTTTTACGAGAATACGTTCCGCTTTATTATTAAATTTCATCTCTCCACCATTGTTTTTTACAACTTCTGCTAATGCATTACTGATAGCCTGCCCACCGCCTTTAGGATAATAACCACCTAGGATAGTGTAATCATACCAAGGATAAGAAAAATAAAATGCGGATAATTTACTAGGCGGAGAACCATAATATACCCATAATTGTGAAATAATCGCTTTTAATTTTTCGCTTTTTAGAAATTCGTCTAACAATTCCTGAAAAGTTTTATTTACATATGAAACAAAGTCGGATGTAGAAATGTTTGATCCAGCTAATCTTTCCGCTCTATAAAATATGCTAGACATCCTTGCAAATAATTTTTCAACTCCATTTTTTTCATTAGGAAAATGTTTTATTAGAATATTGAGATATGCTTTAAGATCGCATTGCGGAACTCTTATATCAAAATCTGGAAAGATAGAGCGGTATAAATATTTAGGCTTCAGCATCTGAATTTTGTCTTTAATCCCGCACTCTTCTAAAATACTATAAGAAATCTGTTCATTACGGTCTAAATTGTTTATCATATGCAACGACGCGTCAAATTCAAATCCGCCCCGCTTAAAATTTACCGCATATCCGCCCGGCATTGGATTTTTCTCCAGCACCAACACCTTTTTGCCGTTCTTCGCTAAAACAGCCGCCGCGGTCAATCCGCCTATTCCCGCGCCTATTACGATTACATCGTATTTATCAGGCACTTGATTTGCTCCATCTCTTAAATACTACGCACGCGTTATTGCCGCCAAAAGCAAATCCATTGTTTAAAGCTACTTTTACTTCCTGCTTTCTTGCCTTGTTTGGAACGCAGTCAATATCGCACTCCGGATCAGGCGTTTCATAATTTATTGTAGGCGGAATCATGCCGTTTTTTATTATAAGGCAACATGTCGCGGCTTCAATGGCGGATGCCGCGCCCATCGGATGGCCGAGCATTGATTTTATTGAGGTAACCGGAACCTCTTTATAACGCTCTTTAAGGACCTCTTTTATTGCTTGGCATTCCACTTTGTCATTTGTAGCAGTGCCTGTGCCATGCGCGCTTATATAATCCACATCTTTATATGTTAATCCCGCCTCATTTAACGCCTTTTGCATAACCTTGGCAATACCTTTCGGGTCAGGCGCTGTCGCATGATACGCGTCGCAGGAAAGCCCGTATCCTGAAATCTCCGCGTAAATCTCGGCGCCTCTTTTAACGGCAGACTCCAATGATTCCAAAAATAAGATTC
>PEUD01000044.1:2203-4227 GCA_002780805.1 Candidatus Omnitrophica bacterium CG02_land_8_20_14_3_00__42_8
TACCTTTTCTATTTTTATCAAATGGCTGGCATTTTTCAGGAGCCATGGCGTATATACGCTGAAAACCGGCAAACGCAACTGTAGAAAACGCGTCCGCCCCGCCTGCCAGGACAAAGCTTGACCCGCCGCTTCTTATTAAATCAAACCCGTATCCTATCGCGTAATTTCCGGAGGCGCAGGCAGTGGGAATAAGATAATTTGGGCCCATTGCCTTAAATTGAATGCCCACGTTCGCTGAAATATTATTTACAGACGCCTGCAATATTCTTACCCTGTCAATATCCTTTAAGCCGCCTTTTACCCAGGTAGCTACTAATTCCTCAAGCGGCCTCTCTCCTGTTGTTGTGCCGACTATAACAGCCATTTCAGACTTAGTTATATTTCTTAAGGGGAGCTTGGCATCTTTCATCGCCAGATACGAAGCTGCTATCGCAAGCTGGCTGGATCTGCCTAAAAATTTTATCTTTCTTTTAGCAATAAAATCCTCTGGATTAAAATCCTTTACCTCGCCGGCTTTATGACAACGATAATTACTGGTGTCTATTGAAACTTCGCTTATGCCGGACTTTCCCTGTAAAGCATTCTGCCAGAAGGCGTCTTTTCCGATGCCTATTGATGTAACTACGCCTATTCCTGTTACAACTACGCGCCTTTTAGCTTTCATTTTGGGACTCATTTTTCTTCTTAACAGAAAAAGAAGCGGTCATTTTAGCCGCTATACGCTCCCCTACTCTTGCTTCTATTTCTATAATACCGCCTGTGCTTATTATTTTTACATTTCGCGCTTCTAATATAAGCGTGTCGTCTGGAAACACCGGTAAAATAAACTCTGACTTTACCTTGGCTAAATAATAATACGGATGAGCGCTTGCAATTTCAGGATAAATGGTTGCATAAAGAAGTATGCTCGTTTGAGCTAAGGCCTCAATAATTAAAACCCCTGGCATCACAGGCTTATCCGGGAAATGGCCCTTGAAAAAATATTCGTCAGGGCTTATATATCTTTTAGCGACTATGCGCTTGCCCGGGTCTATTTCAACCACTTCATCCACAAAAAGAAATGGCTCTCTTTGAGGCAAAATTGTTTTTATTTTCTCTATATCCCACATATTTTAATTAACCCTTTAACCTCTTAACCATATCTATAACCTGCGCCAAGTTCTTGATCTTTGGAATCTCTCCTTCAGGAATGATTATTTTGTATTTCTTTTCAACAGCCGCGGCTATTTCCAGCGCCTTCATTGAATCAACATCTAAATCAGAAAAACTTACATTTGGATCGTCAAGTTTATCCACTGATACTTCAGCCACTTCTGCCACCAATATCTTTATTTCCTGATCAAATTCATTAGGCATATTTTTATCCTCCAAATTTTCCAGCTATCTCCAGTTGAAAATTTGTCCCGAGTCATCAGCTATCACGTTTAGTGACGAGGGACTACATTAGTTAATATCTGCTGATTATCGCCACTGCGTTATTCCCGCCAGGGCCAAAGTTATTTACCAGCACATTTTCAATTCTCTGCTGCCTTGATTCATTTGGCACATAATCTAAATCGCAGGCAGGGTCTTTTTGGCTATAATTAATTGTAGGCGGTATGAAACCCTGCTTTATGGAGCCGCATGCGGCCGCGACCTGCAATAACCCTGTCGCGCTCACACTCTCGCCAACCATTGACTTTATCGCGCTTACAGGGACGCTTTCTGAATAGACGCCTAAAACATCTTTTATCGCTTCGGTTTCCAGCTTATCCTGCTGAACGACAGAGTTTGCCGACGCCGAAATATAGCTGATATCCTCTTTGTGCAAATCTGCCGCTTTCATCGCCCTTGTCATGCATTGCCTCAGGCCTTCTAACCGTGGATGGTATTTGCCCGCGCGGTACGCGTCAAAAAGGCTTTCTGTAGCCAGAATTTCAGCATAGATATTAGCGTTCCTGCTTCTTGCGTATTCTTCTTCTTCGACCACCAAAACCGCGGCTGACTCTGCCAATATGATGCCATTCCTTCTTTTATCAAACGGG
>PEUD01000044.1:4272-6149 GCA_002780805.1 Candidatus Omnitrophica bacterium CG02_land_8_20_14_3_00__42_8
CGCGGCCTAAATTTATAAAATCTACCGCGTATTTAAGGGCATCCAAACTGGCGCTGTAACCGGTTGAAATTGTTGTGTTAAACCCTTTAATATTATGCCTGATGGATATCTGGCTGGAAGGCGAATTTATCGTTGTGCCGGGAAACATTGCCGGATTAACAAGCCCGGGCCCGTCTTGAAGCATTTCTTTGCCTAACGCCGCTATGTTAAAAACCGCGGACAACGTGGTTGCTGTAACAACGCCTGTCTGGTCCGTATTTTCTTCTGTAATTAAAAGGCCTGAATCCTCTAAAGCCAATTTACTGGCAGAACAAACAAGCAAAGCGCTCCTGTTTAAGTTCCTTAAACCTTTATCGCCAAGGAATTCTTCCGGCTTAAAGTCCGATACCTCTCCGCCAAGTTTTGTCTTAAGAAACGCCGGGTCAAAAACAGTTATGGGCTTTATCCCAGAGCGGCCTTCTTTCAACGCCTGCCAGAACTTGTCTTTTCCTATGGCGTTAGGCGAAATTACGCCTATGCCTGTGATTACTGCCCTGCGCCTGCTCATTTATGCCGCTCCTGTGGTTAATAATAAAGCTGTCGCGACCACACAATTCCTTGATGAGGAAACGCTTATATTCAAATCTTTGCTGTTAAATATCCTGTTAATACCGGACGTCGTAATTTTCACCTCATCGCCATTATTTCTGATTTCAACGTCCTGCCATTTAAAATCTTTTAAACCCAACGCCTTGACAACCGCTTCTTTTATCGCAAAATAACTCGCAAACTTCGCTGGTGAAGATTCAAGCTCAGCCTCTGTAAAAATTTTCTTTAAGAAATAATCTCCGTATTTTTCAACGGCTTGTTTAAAATCCCTGGTTTCTACTAAGTCTATGCCTAACATTTAAGCCGCCATGCCTCCATCTATAATTATCGTCTGGCCGGTAATATAGCTTGACGCCTCGCTTAGCAAAAAAACAACTGTCTTTGCCACTTCTTCAGGCGCGCCAAACCTGGCCATAGGAATCTCTTTTAACATCTGATTTTTATAATCCTCTTTTAAGGTTTTAACCATATCTGTTTCAATAAAACCAGGGGCAACGGCATTCACCCTAATATTATAAGCTGCGACTTCTTTTGCCAGCGATTTTGTAAATCCGATTATACCGGCCTTTGTGGCCGCGTAATTCGCTTGCCTTGCTACGCCAATAACTCCGCTTACCGAGCTGATATTAACTATATTGCCGCTTTTTTGCTTCAAAAAACCTGTGATAACCGCTCGTGTAAGATTAAATACGCCTGTCAGATTTGTATCTATGACATCATGCCAATCGCTTTTTTCCATAAATAACAACGCCTTGTCTTTAGTTATGCCTGCGTTATTTATTAAAATATCTAAACCGCCAAACTCCTCTTTTGTTCTCCTCGTCCATTCATTAACAGCGTCAAGGTCTCTTATATCAACACAATAGGCCTTTGCTTTCACATTAAGTTTTTCAAGCTCCTTTACCAACTCTAACGCTTCTTTTTCGCTTTTTAAATAATTAAAAGATACGTTTACTCCCTGCCGGGCCAGTTCTAAAGCGATTGCCCTGCCTATTCCCCTTGTCCCGCCGCTAATAATAGCGTTTTTTCCTTTTAGTATCATCCTAAGTGCCTCTTTATAATATCCAACAATTCATTCATATCAAATGGTTTATAGATATACTCTGCCACTTTTAACTGTATCGCCTGTTTATAGTTTTCTTCGCTGGCATATCCGGTGATAAAAATTTCCGGCACCTGCGCTTTTTTGTCTTGTTTTAAATATTCCCTGATCTGGCTGATTGCCTCAATGCCGTTTGTGCCAGGCATCCTGATATCAGAAATAATCAAATCAAAAGTGGTCTCTTTGA
>PEUD01000139.1 GCA_002780805.1 Candidatus Omnitrophica bacterium CG02_land_8_20_14_3_00__42_8
CGTATGACTACTCGAAAGAATTAAGGGTGGATGAGCTTTATAAAAAACGGTTTTTATTCTGGAAGTCGTGGCAGGGGGAATTGATTGACAGGATGGGTAATGGCTATAAAAAAAGGACAGAGTGCTATGATGAATTAATGCAGAATTTGCTTGAGATGCAAAAATATCTTAATGATGAAAAATACAAGGAGCTAGAGGCATTTATAACAGAAATAAAATCAATAGATCCGGATGTCAAGAAAATTAATCTGACGAATAGCGAGAGATACAGGATCGCGCAGTTTTTGGAAAAGACAAAGCGGCTTATAGATAAGAGATTTTCATATACGTACGTGAAGGATTACCTTGAATTAAGGAAATAAAAGTGTTTATCAAGAAGATAGTCGTAGGCCCTCTGGAGTCAAATTGCTACCTTGCAGGCGATGAGAATACGAAAGAGATTTTTGTAATAGACCCGGGCGGAGACTACAATAAAATAAAGGGCATTATAGATAAAGACGGCCTGAAACCGAAGGTTGTTATTAATACCCACGGCCACGGAGACCATATAGGAGCTGATAAAGAGTTCAACGTGCCCATATGGATACACCGCTTAGACGGTGATTTTTTGACAGACCCCTCCAAGAACCTGTCAGGCGAATTAGGTTTTTTTCTTAAAACAAAAACCGCTTCCAGATTATTAGAAGACAAAGATATTTTAGGTATAGGTAAATACAATATAGAGGTTATTCATACGCCGGGGCATACCCCCGGCTCTATCTGCCTGAAGGGCGCCGGCGTTATTTTTACGGGCGATACGCTTTTTTGTGAAGGCATAGGCAGGACTGACTTCGCATACGGTTCGGAAGAGGATATAGTGCAGTCTATAAAAGAAAAATTATTCACGCTGGAAGATGATTATGTTATTTATCCGGGGCACGGGCCGAGTTCAACGATAGGAAATGAGAAGCAATATAACACATTTATTATTTAATATTATTGAATGCAGGGACAGAACAATGTCCTGTCCCTGCATTTGCGTAAGTTCAATATGCATGAATTAATTGAACAATTTTTAAGCTATATATCTATTGAGAGGGGCATGGCGGACAATACGCTCAGTTCCTATAAAAGAGATCTTTACAGGTTCGCCGATTTTTTAAAATCTAAAAAGGTTGATTCCATAGATAAAGTTTCCAGGCAGATGATCAATTCATTCATGATGGCGGAAAAAGAAAGAGGGCTTGCTTCTAATTCTGTTTCAAGGGGACTAGCGTGCATAAAGAGTTTTTTTAAATTTCTTTTAAAAGAAAACATGATCAAAGAGGACACCGCGAATATTATAGAATCCCCTAAGTTATGGAAGAAACTTCCGTTTACTCTGAATGTTAAAGAGGTTGAGACTCTGCTGAATGCCCCGAACATCAGAGATCCTATGGAGGCCAGAGATAAAGCGTGTATGGAGCTCATGTACGCTACAGGCATGCGGGTCTCAGAGCTGGTGAACTTAAAAATGGATGATATCAATATAGGGGTTGGTTTCGCGAAATGCTTCGGAAAAGGCTCAAAAGAGAGAATAGTGCCTTTCGGCAAAAAAGCAAAAGAGAGCCTCCTGAGGTATCTGGAAAAATCCAGGCCCCGGTTTTTAAAAAAGAATATTTCAAATTTTTTATTCCTTACGAGGATCGGGAAACCAATGTCGCGCCAGACATTCTGGAAAATCATAAAGAGATACGCGAAACTCGCGAAGATTAATAAAAAGGTGACGCCTCACAGCTTGAGGCATTCTTTTGCGACTCATATACTTGAGAGAGGCGCTGATTTGAGGATAGTGCAGGAAATGCTAGGCCACGCAGATATTTCTACTACGCAGATTTATACGCATGTAAGCAAGGATAGGTTAAAATCCATTCACCAGAAGTTTCATCCCAGGCCGTGACCATGAAAGACATTTCAAAGTCTATGCGAAGTTATTTGGAGATGGAAAGAGAAAGCGGCATATCGGAATACCTTTTCACGTCAAAATCCAAGGACGTGCGATTATCTTTGGTAAAAAACATAGTATCCCATTGCAGGAAATGCCCTTTGGGAAATATACGGAAAAATATCGTATTCGGCTCAGGCAGCATAAATGCAAAACTTATGTTTGTAGGAGAGGCCCCGGGCCATGAAGAAGATATTCAGGGTGTGCCTTTTGTGGGAGAGGCCGGAGCGCTTCTTACCAAAATAATAGAGGCAATGGCTATTAAAAGAGATGATGTTTATATCTGCAATATCTTAAAATGCCGCCCGCCGCAAAATAGAAATCCATTGCCTGAAGAGATCTCGATGTGCATAGATTATCTTTACGCCCAGATAGATGCGATAAAGCCAAAGGTAATATGCGGGCTGGGAAAATTCGCAAGCCAGACTCTTCTTAATACAGAAACGCCCATAAGTAAATTAAGAGGGAAATGGCATGAGTACAGGGGTATGAAATTCATGCCTACGTATCATCCCGCGTATCTTTTGCGTAATCCTAAAGACAAAAAACTAGTGTGGGAAGACATGAAGAAGATAATGGAAATATATAGGGCCGATTAATAATCGGCCCCTACAAATAATGTAGGGGCGGCATATTATGCCGCCCAAAATATTATGGTTTATAAATTCGCGGATATAGTCATTAACCGGCCCATAGAAGGGCCTTTTACATATTCTATACCTGAATCTCTCAAAGAGGATCTTAAGATAGGGAGCATAGTGGAGGTGTCTTTCGGAAACAAAACAGTTACGGGTTACGCGGTAGGCCTTTCCGATAAATGCGATATAGAGAAAATCAAACCTATAAATAGGATTATTGATAAGACTCTGGCCATAGATTCCAAGATGATAGAGCTTACAAAATGGATCTCTGAGTATTATTATTCTTCATGGGGCGAGGCAATCTCGGCGGCTATCCCGGGAGCGCTTAAAAAGGGGGTTTCTGTCAAAAGGCATAGAAAAGAAAAACATGACGAACCAGGAGAAGAATTTGAATTTATAGACGGCTCTAGCGAGCATCTTACGCCTAACCCGGAACAGCAGGAGGCGCTTGATTCTATAATAAATTCAATGAACGCCAGGACGTATAAAGTTTTTCTTTTGCACGGGGTAACCGGAAGCGGAAAAACAGAAGTTTATCTTCAATCAATCGCCCATGTCTTGAAGCTGGGGCTTTCCAGCATAGTGCTTGTCCCGGAGATTTCCCTTACGCCCCAGACAGTAGCGCGTTTTAAAGCGAGATTCGGAGATAAAATAGCAGTGCTGCATTCAAGGCTTCTCGGCTCCAAGAGAATTTCCGAATGGAAAAGAATAAATTCAGGCGAAGCCAGGATTATTATAGGGGCGCGCTCAGCGATATTCGCGCCTGTTAAAAATCTGGGGCTGGTAGTCGTGGACGAGGAGCATGAAACGTCTTATAAACAGGAGGACGTGCCCAGGTATAATGCGAGAGACGTGGCAATAAAAAGGGCAGAGCTTTCAAATGCTGTCGTAATACTGGGAAGCGCCACGCCGTCATTAGAATCTTTTTACGCGGCTAAAAACGGAAAATTTACCATTATTAAACTTTCTGAAAGGATAGATTCTAGGCTTTTGCCTGCGGTTGATGTAGTTGATATGCGCGAAGAAATGACAAGGGCCAAGAAAATTCCGATATTTTCCCAGAAGCTTAAAGAATGGATAGAAAAAGACATAGCTGAAAAAAAACAAGTCATACTTTTTTTAAACAGGCGGGGTTTTTCAACATTTATAAACTGCAGGAAATGCGGCTATGTAATTAAATGCAAACGCTGCAGCGTCAGCCTCACGTATCATTTTGATAAGAAAAAACTTGTGTGCCATCATTGCAATTTTACCATGGCTCCTCCCGATATATGCCCTGAGTGCAATGCCAGCTACATGAAATACTGGGGCATTGGCACGGAAAAAGTCGAAAGCGAAGCGCACAGGCTTTTCCCTGCAGCTATTATAGAGCGTATGGATACGGATACTACCCGCAAGCGCGGCAGCCACGATAAAGCGCTTTCAAAATTTAAGGCCGGGGGTGTAGATATTATGATAGGCACTCAGATGATAGCCAAGGGTTTGGATTTTCCGAAAGTTACTCTT
>PEUD01000042.1 GCA_002780805.1 Candidatus Omnitrophica bacterium CG02_land_8_20_14_3_00__42_8
GAACCAAGCCGAAGGAAGCTCCGCGCAAAAAAGGAATTTCCTATTATGTCAAGTTATTATGAAAATAAACACTGAGATTAGCTTAACAAAATGCAGGCAAGTGAAAGGATACCAATGACAATGACCGCCAGCCCCATGATGCGCGTGTTCCTTATCTCCTCCTCCATGGATATGGGCTCTATCTTCCAGTTGAAGGGCCGGTAAAGAGCTATTTGTATTTCTATGATCTTCTTGGGCTTCCATGCGACCAGGGCGCCGAATGCGATCGCTATAACCACAATCGTAAGCCGGACGCAAAACAAACAGATCATCCATCCGCAACAGGAGCATTTCGCAAATAAATTCAACATAGGACAGCTCATTTATTCCCCGGATTTTACATTTTCAATATTTCTTTTATCTTCATGATCAAATCATCTAATTCAAACGGCTTCTCCACATATCCACTGATGTTATAAAAGGCAAAAAGATCCCTGAGTGTCTCTTCTTCCTTGGCGCTCAGTATAAGGACAGGCGTATCTTTTATTTTACTGATTTTCCTGATTTTTTTAAGGCACGAATAGCCGTCCATATTAGCCATCACTATATCCATGAGAATCAAGTCCGGCATTTCCAGCTCCGCCGCCTTTATGCCGGCTTCCCCATCGTTCGCGGTTGTAACGATAAAATTTTCCCGTTCAAGCGCTGTCTTTAATAACTTCTGCGTATCTTCTTCGTCATCTACAACCAATATCTTTTTATTGCTGTTCATATATCTGCCTCCTCGTATTTTTCAAAAACCTTTATGGACTCCTTCTTATTATATTATCACAAGGAAAGGCCAAAGACAAATTGTTTTTACGCATCTCATTGGGTGGTTTTTAACTAGGGCCGAAGATCGCGGTTCCTATTCTTACAAGATTCGCGCCTTCCTGGACGGCAATGTGGTAGGAATCGCTCATGCCCATGGAAAGGTATTTTATATCGTGAGTTATTCTAATTTTATCGAAAAGTTTTTTTGTTTCTTTGAAATACGGCCGGTATCCTTCGGGGTTTTCTATGACAGGGCCCATTGTCATGAGGCCGGTCAACTTTATATTTTTTAATTCCAGGATATGGCGGGCGAGGGCTTCCGCGCCTTCGGGCAATACGCCGGATTTGTTTTTTTCTCTGGCTGAATTAACCTCTATGAATACTTCCATTACCTTGCCTATCGCGGCAGAGGCCTTATCTATTGCCTCTGCGATTTCTATTGAATCAATTGTTTCTATCACATCGAAAATCTTTATGGCCTTTTTAACCTTATTTTTCTGGAGATGGCCGATAAAATGCCATTTTGCCTTCGCACCGATTACGCTGAATTTTTCTTCCGATTCCTGGAGGTAATTTTCGCCGATAATCCTTACGCCGTTATCTATCGCCTCCAAAACCTCTTCTACTCGCCTGCCTTTAGCCGCAGCCACGAGCTCCACGTAACCCGGAAGCCAGCTTAATATTTTCAGGACGTTATCTTTTACCCCTGCCATGTCTTCTTTCCGCATCAGATCTATCCATGGGCTTTACCTGTTTGGTCTTGGCACCATATACGCAATCTATCTTCATGCCTTTAAAATATTTTTTTATGATGTTCATATCCGATTTTGAAAGAGGCTTTTCAGCGCATTCCCGGAGCGGCGTATTAAGCTGGACCTCTTTTATCCCGAGCTTTACTGCCATCTTGGCTATTTCCTTCGCGTAGGCTTTATTTTTTTTAACCAGCATGACCTGTAAAGCCAGCCGGCCTTTGTACATCGCGCTGAATTTCTTTATGCCCTTCACGATGTTACCGAATTTTATGCCCGGGGAGGGCCTATTTATGTCTATAAAAAGGTCTTCCGCGTTGGCGTCGAATTTGAGCAGAACGAAATCCGCCTGCAGGAGATCCTCCTGCACATCGGACCTATCTATCAGCGAGGCATTGGTTATGACCGCGATCTTTTCTTTCCTCATCTTCTTGATCCGTTTTATCATGACGCCTAAATTTTTAGCCAGGGTGGGCTCGCCGTTTCCGGAAAAAGTGATGTAGTCTATTTTTAGATTCCTCGGCATGGTTGATATCTCTTTTAATATGACTCTCGTTGGCGCGAAGATTTTTCTTTTGGAGCTAAAAAGTAGAGTCTCGCCTATCTGGCAGTAAGAACAGTCATACGTGCAGATCTTATCTTTATGAGATAACGGATCCACTCCCAGGGAACTCCCGAGCCTCCAGGAAGAGACCGGGCCATAAATATACTTGAATTTCTTCATGTTTTCTATTATAACATACTTGGAGGTATTTATGATGAAAAAAGCTGTAATACTACTTGCGACGGGATTTGAGGAGATAGAAGCTGTTACTGTGGTTGACATATTGAGAAGGGCAGGAATGGACGTTATCAGCGCCGGGCTTGACAGTAATAGCATTACCGGCTCGCACGAGATAACAGTAGCGACGGAGAGAAAAATAAGCGGTTTAAAGCCTGATTTTGACGCCGTGATTATCCCCGGAGGAGCGGCAGGAGCACTGCATCTTCACAATTCAAGCGAGGTGAACGGCTTCATTAAAGCCATGGCTTCCAAAGGCGCTTTGGTCGCGGGCATATGCGCAGCTCCGAGCGTGGTCATGGCGCCGATAGGGCTTTTGGACAACAAAAACGCCACGTGTTATCCAGGATGCCAGATTGATTTTGGAAAAAGCACGAGATACAAGAATAAAGCTGTCGTGGCGGACGGAAACATTATCACGAGCCAGGGGCCCGGCACCGCAATAGAATTCGCGTTCGCTATAGTTGAAAAACTTATAGGCAGGGAGACTGTTAAAAAACTAAAAAAAGACACACTGATGGATTAATCCTTCGCGGAACCGGCCATCCATCCTGTCGAGAAGGCGGCCTGAAGGTTGTATCCGCCTGTTTTGCCATTCACGTCAATTAACTCGCCCGCAAAATAAAGCCCTTTTACAATCCTGGATTCCATGGTTTTAGGATCTATCTCTTTTACCGATACTCCGCCGCAGGTGACCATTGCCTCTTCTATGGGCCGTACCAATTCCACAGTCATTTTGAAGTTTTTTAATTTTTCCGCAATGCCCTTTCTCGCCTCACCCGAGATACTGCTCAGCCTCTTATCTCCATCCATGGGCACAGCTTCCAGAATTCTTCTTACGAGCCTGGCAGGCACAAATTCTTTCAGCATGTTACTTATTTTCCCGGCGGGAGAATTTTTAAATTCCTCCTGAAAAAGTAAATCCAATTCATGGCAATTTATATCGGGCCTGAAATCTATTGAAAGAAAAACCCTTTTCGCGGATTCCAGGGCATCATATATCACATGGCTCATATGCATTATGATAGGCCCTGATACGCCAAAATGCGTGAATATCATTTCCCCGCGGTCTTTGTGGATAAGCAAATCATCTTTATAGACAGAGACACCAGCGTCATCAAACGATACGCCCTGCCACTCTTTTAAAAAATTATTCTTTAATATAACGCCTGTGAGGCCGGGCTTTGGCTTCAGCACAACGTGCCCTAATTTTTTAGCGATATGGAAACCGAATCCCGTAGACCCTGTCTTGGGATAAGACAGCCCGCCGGTCGCGAGGATGACTTTTTTTGAACTGAAGAAGGAATTATCTTTTGTGATGATATCGAATACATCGCCTTTTTTTATCATGTCCATGACTTCTTTCCTGTATAGAATCTTACACCCTGAATCCTTTATATATTTTACAAGTATGCGGAGGACATCCCCTGCCTTATCAGTTATGGGAAAGACCTTTCCGTTGCGCTCTACCTTAAAATCAAGCCCTCTTTTCCTGAAAAATCTCAAAAGTTCTTTATTGAAAAACACACTGAAGGCGTTTCTTAAAAATTTTCCGGATTCTGAAAAATTATTTATGAAATCTTCCACGCTCTCGCAGTTATTTGTGATATTGCATCTGGAACTTCCTGAAAGAAGGAGTTT
>PEUD01000051.1:0-3683 GCA_002780805.1 Candidatus Omnitrophica bacterium CG02_land_8_20_14_3_00__42_8
CTATTGCCTGGCCCAGTATTATGGAAGGCGCTATTAAATCGGCCAATGCCCAGAAAGAAATCTTTCTGGCATTTGAAAATATAATGCCTGTTATTATGCCTCCAAAGATCCCTCCGTGTATCGCAAGCCCTCCCTGCCACACTTTAAATATAGACGCAGGCTCTGCTAAAAAATCCTTTAGACCGAAAAAAAGGATGTAATAAATCCTCGCGCCTATTATCGAGCCTATCAACAGATAAAAACCAAGGTCGTACACCAGGTCAGGCTTTATATTTTTTCTTACAGCTTCTCGCCTGGCAATAAATATCCCAAACAAAAAAGCTATGGCGACCATTATACCATAGCTATAAATTGTAAAAGGCCCGATTTTAACTATTATAGGATGCATAACATTCTATTTTATTTCTGAATCTATTTTGCCTGTCCTCTGTTTTGCGAAATCCCATGAGTAATCGTAAAGATGAAGCCCTTTGCTGGCAGCTATAATTTCCCCGTTCTCAACGCCTATTTCCTCTGCCATATATTGTTTTACAAGCTCCAGCCCGCCTAAATTTGAAGGAAATCCTCCCCATAAATCCCACGACCTGAAATAAGGGAAAAAATGCAGTTTTCCGTAACGAATCCTTGTATCTATGAGCCGCAGGCACGGCGGATCATTCAGTTTTATGTCAGAAGGCATGCCTATTTCTATTGTAGCCTGATTAGTGCCGTACCCCTGGGTTTTATACATCTTTATAACTTCTTCAACCTGGTTGACTTCCAAGGGCATCTCTTTTACCATTTTTTTGCCGCCTATTGTCTCTTTTAATCTTACCTTTGCGTCCACCATTCTTTCGCCGTATGTATAGTCTTCTGTATTTGTTTTCTGGCTTGTTAATAAATACGACAGGTAACCGTTTATGTATTCCATGCTTGTAGGGGCAGGGATGCTTGAACCTTCGGGTATTATAGGTATCATCTGATGGCTTGGATTTTTTATCCTGATGGTGACAAAATCAAATTCAAGTCTTTTCTGGCCGGCGTAACTGCCTCTTGTGATCGTATACACATGCCCGCATTCTAAAATCTTTGAAAGGCACTTGAACCACGCGTCGTCTAAATCAAACGCCTCTATGTGAACCGGCCTGAGCTCATTTCTTTCCATTCTATTTTACTCCCCAGTATTTTTTGAGTTCGTTTGTAATGGCGTCCTGATCTTTATTCCCGATATCTTTTTCTATTATTTTACTCCTTGAGGCCTTCTTCTTCAAGATAATTAAATCCTCTAATTCCTTAACGCTCATTATCCTGCAGCTAAACGCCCTCGCGTGGTTTTTTATGAAATTGTCGTCCGAGGCAACGGTTATCTTATTCTTTTCGGAGGATATTTTAAGTATGTCAACTATTACCTTATCAGCGTCTCTGTCCTTGTTTGAGAATAAAACCTCTATGTCCCCGTATATCTCCCTGCTTAATTCGAGGCTTTCGCTTTTGCCGTCAAATACAATCACTACTTTATCAAATAATCCATTCCTTTGCCCGAAATCCACCAGCGCCTTAATAAATGACAGGCGTGAGGCCTCAAGACTGACATCTTTTTTAGCGTCAAATTCTTTGATCTTACTGATCGCATTATAACCGTCGATAATCAAATATTTCATCTTAAACCAACTGAAGTTTCTGGCACACTAAAGTGTGCCCTACAATTTTGCCGCAAAGACCTTCATGAGCAGGCAGGTTAAAACCTGCCTATTCTCGGTCTTTGCCTTTGAGTTCCTTGACTATTTTTTTAAACGCTTCTTCGCCATTAAAGGTTATGCCTCTTATCCCCATACCCTGAGCCGCTTCAATCAAATCAGCCCTGTCATCTATATAAAACGCGCCTGAATTTTTCGCCCCGGCTGCCCTAAGCGCTGCGTTGTAAATCTCCGGGCTGGGCTTTCTAAAACCTACTTCATAAGAAAGTATAAGCTTATCAAATTCACCGAAAATGGGCATTTTCTTTTTAAGAAATTCGCAATGCGCCTCATTTATATTGGATATCATCACAAGTTTATATCTATATTTTACGCTTTTTAAAAACTCCTGAAATCTCATATTGAGCGGGGTTTCAAAAAATATACCATTCCAGATTGGTAAAAACGCGGTGTAATCCATATCCAGTTCAAGGGAATCTTTCACTCTTTTGAAAAAATCTAGAAAAGCAATTTTCCCCTCCTCGTAATCTTTAGTAATGCCTGAATCAAAAAAAAGCTGGTAGATATCCTCTTCTTTTTTAGGGGTGAACGCTAATATCTTTTTTACCGCTATCCTGTGGTCAAAATTTACAAGGACATTGCCCAGATCGCAGAATATAGCATCGTATTCATTTTTAATCATAGATTTTAGCGCTGCGGAATATTTTCAGTCAACCCTTGGCAGACTTTTTATCGCAATTTTAATTGCCTTTTCAGGATACTCGTAATCCTTCAGCTTGCATCCAATATATGCATCATAAGCAGCCAGGTCAAAATTACCGTGACCGGAAAAATTAAAGACTATGCATTTTTCTTTATTTTCTTTTTTACATCTCAACGCCTCGTCTACCACTGCCTTGATAGCATGGGCAGTTTCAGGCGCAGGCAGAATCCCTTCTGTCCCTGCAAATAAAACTGCGGCTTTAAAAACGCCTGTCTGATGGTATGCCCTTGCTTCGATAAGCTTTTCATTGAATAACATTGACACCAGCGGAGCCATGCCATGATACCTAAGCCCTCCTGCGTGTATGCCTTCCGGCACAAAATTGTGTCCCAGCGTATACATCTTTAATAGAGGTGTCATCTGCGCTGTATCTCCGAAATCATACCTGTAAGGCCCTTTTGTAAGAGTAGGGCACGCCGCAGGCTCAACAGCTATAAACCTAACATCCTGGCCTTCTATTTTATCTCTCATGAATGGAAACGTGAAGCCCGCGAAATTACTGCCGCCTCCAACGCAGCCTATCATGATATCCGGTTTCTCGTCTATAAGTTTCAACTGCTCTTTTACTTCCAATCCTATGACTGTCTGGTGGAGCATTACATGATTCAGAACGCTTCCCAGAGAATATTTTGTATCCTCATGAGTAACCGCGTCTTCCACTGCCTCAGATATCGCCATACCCAGGCTTCCCGGGGTGTGCGGCATCTTTTTTAAAATCAGCCTGCCTGCTTTTGTCCTATTTGTAGGGGAAGGAAATACTTCCGCGCCCCAGAGATGCATAAGGGATTTCCTGAAAGGTTTCTGCTCGTAGCTGCACCTCACCATGTAAACAGTGCATTTCAGCCCGAGCAGCTTGCAGGCAAACGAAAGGGCACTCCCCCACTGACCGGCGCCTGTTTCAGTGGAAAGGCGCTTCACGCCTTCTTTTTTATTAAAATAAGCCTGGGCGATTGCTGTATTCGGCTTATGGCTTCCTGGGCCATTGCCACTTTCATCTTTATAATATATCCTGGCAGGCGTTCTAAGTTCCTTTTCAAGATTAAACGCCCTGCGTAGAGGCGTAGGCCTCCATAATTTTAGAATCCTTACGATATCGTCCGGGATTTCTATCCATCTATCCTGCGACATCTCTTGCTTTATGAGTTCTCTGGGAAATATTGGCGCCAATTCATCGGGCGATAACGGTTTGTTGGTTCCGGGATTAAGAGGCGGAGGCAAAGGATTCGGCAGGTCCGCCTGGATAT
>PEUD01000051.1:3776-4092 GCA_002780805.1 Candidatus Omnitrophica bacterium CG02_land_8_20_14_3_00__42_8
GCGAAGCTCACTTCGTTCGCTTCGCTACTCCAAAATCTTTTGGAATAGCGAAGCTCCGCGCAAAAAAAAGAAATTCCTATACTATCAAGTTGACACTTTAACATTGTCAGAGTGTAAACTTGTTATGTTAACTCTATGGTTATTCCCGGTTGATGCTTTATTGTTTTGTGAATCAGACACGACTCTGCAACTTTTAAAAGCGCTGCTTTTCTTGCTCCAACATCAGCACTAGGCAGTTCTATCCTTGTATTTATACTTTTAATACGGACCGGCTTATCGTTTGTCTTTTCCCATTCTAAAATTATTTTCATGCCTT
>PEUD01000081.1 GCA_002780805.1 Candidatus Omnitrophica bacterium CG02_land_8_20_14_3_00__42_8
AATAACCACTTATCTCCAAAGATGACATACAGAAAATCTTTCGCCCAGAGCTTCAATCCTAAAGAAATCAAAATAATAGGCGCATACACGCATGCAAGTATAAAACTTCTTGCTATAATAACTTCTATATTCATTAAACGATATGTAAGAATGGCATAAGTAGTAGTTACAATGTAAATTAATACCAATACACTCGGGTATGGTAGAATTTTTATGCCAAATATTAATGGAAAACAAGTAGCGCCTCCGAAATATCCTAATATAATACCAATCAATAAATATATAAACTGATTCCGTTTCACTGATGAAAAATATTTCATATTTTTAAACATATGACAATGAGCATATAAAATCCATCCCACAAAACTTAACACATAAACTGCATATCCTATTTTGCCTACTGGATAATAAGGAAAATTTAATTTTGGCACCAAATCTGTTACAATAGCTGGGGTTAATGATAAAAATCCTATAATTCCACATGTTACATAGCATAGCTTGGGCAAAAATCGTGGCTTATAATTCGCATCGGTCCAAATCAAAACATAACGTAATAAAAAAATTGGTATTAATGCACCGCTTGCGTGCGAAAATCTGCTGCACAACAAAGCCAAATCTTTAGAGATTCCTGGTAACATAGTAAAATAATACCCCAAACACCAAGTGCCTACAGCAAAACAAAAATAACACCAAGCCCTATACAAAACTTTACGAGGCCCTTGAAATAACACAAACAAGCCCAATAAATAGCTGCTAATCCCGGTTAACCCCATTATTGAAGCATAAATACTAAAAATCATAATCTTCCTTTTTTTATTACATTAAAATATCTAGGAATTTTTGCGCTATTACCTTATGGCCTAAATCGCTAGGGTGTATACCATCGTTGGCTATAACCACTTTTCCATATTTTTTTAATTCTGAAAAGATATCGGCTAATTTTATATTTTCGCTCATAGCAACTTCATTGCAAACAATGCTATATTTTTTATGAAAATCGTCTGATTTATCAATATTTGCGATACGTTCTATCACATCCGGCAACGTTTTACAAACTAAGCTGTAATCTATCGGTTGAAGGTTGGAAAGAATAGGAATTTTATCTACATTTTTTATTTCTTTTATAATCTTGGTTAGGTTTTCTTTATACCGTTCTAATGAAACAGCGGGCGTATCAATATCTATTAATTTACAATCATTATTTCCAAATAATATTATTACATGAGAACAAATATCATCATCTAACACATCAAAATTAAGCCTCTTTAACCCATCCTTTGTAGTATCTCTATTTTTACATTTTATAATAACTGGCCTGTCTTTAAGAAATCCCCTCAATATTCTACTGCAACCGTTATTGCGAACAGTGGCGCCGGTACCGAACAAAACGCTATCGCCAAATAAAATAACACCTGTTAATTTTTTATTCATACTAAGTTGTGGTATATAAATTTTCCCCGAATTCTTCCGCTAATTCATTTATAAGCTCTTTTACCGAAACTATTTTTTTAATTCGGTGCACGTTCGCCCCGCACATCACATAACCTTCTTCTAAATTACCCTTATAAGCATTTATCATCGCCTGCGCTATGCAATAATTGGCTGAATAAGGATTACATACTTTAAGACATCTGTAAGGACATGTAAATTTTATTTTCTCTCCACTTTCTATTCTTTCAACAAATTTATTCTTAATAACGCGCGCAGGAAGGCCTACCGGGCTAAGTATAATTACAATGTCTTTTTCAGTACTATTAATATACGCTTGTTTGAATAAATCAGGCGCGTCGCATTCATCGGTGCAAACAAACCTTGTTGCCATTTGCACGCCGCTTGCTCCTAATTTTAAAAGCCTTGCTATATCTTTACCTGTAAATACGCCGCCACCTACTATTACAGGGATTTTTTTGCCTTTAGCACTTTCATATTTTTTACAAACACTTAAAACTTCCGGCAGTATATTTTCTACCAATGGCAATTCGTCGCTGACTAAATCTGTAAATTTAAACCCGAGGTGCCCGCCGGCTAACGGCCCTTCTAAAACAAAGGCATCGGGTAACACATTGTATCGTCTAGACCACGTTTTACATATTAGATCGGCCGCTCTACCGGAAGAAACGATGGGTATTAATTTTGTATTTGATTTTATATCTTGAGTTAAAGCTGGAAGCCCCAGGGGTAATCCTGCTCCTGATATTATTGCAGCGACATTTTCCTCTAAAGATACTTTTGCCAAATCATCGTAATTTGATAATGCGCACATTATATTCACGCCGAAGGAATTTTTTGTTTTTAATTTTGTTGCATGTATCATGTTAAAAAGAGCTGCTTTAGATCTTTCTTCGTAAGAAAGGCCATTAGAATCCGCTTCTCCCACTTCTGCCAAACCAACGCTTGCTATCACTCCAAAAGCTCCTTCATTTGAAACGGCAGAAACCAAAGAAGACGCTGATACCCTTGCCCCCATGCCTCCTTGAACAATAGGTGGATTAATAATTAAATCTCCTATTACTAAATCTGGTAATTTAGTCTTTGCCATCTACTATTTTCTTCCTTTAAAAAATTCGTACATACCCCAGGGATCGATCTCAAATTCAATATTCTTAAATCTGTTTTCTTGCATCCATTTTTTTAAAATAGAAGGGGTTCTGTAATTAAGTACCCATTTTTTATCGGAGCTTGTGACACCAACATTCTCTATCAATTTCTTGTTCGGATTTGATTTCTGCGTAACAAACAATAAAAGCCCATCTTTATCCAAAAATTCCATAACTTTCTTAAAAGAGCTTTTAACCTCTTCGTCTTCTAAGTATTCATAAAGTCCTGAACAAACCACTAAATTTGGCCGCCAATCTTTAACCTCAGAAATACGCTTATAATGAGGCCCGCCTATTTTTAAAATATTTGTTTTTTTAAAAAGCATCTGCTTGCCCCTTGCTATCTTCTTTCCGTATTCCAATGAATGTTCATTGGCGTCAAAACACAAAACCTCCGTGTTGTTTATCAACTTATCAGTAATAGCGTCTACTATGTATCTAGCAGGACCGGAAGCCAAATCTACAATGCGGGTTTTTATACCGTTTTTACTATTATTTTGTATTTCCTTTGTCAAAATTTCTACAATTCTATTTTTTCTATGCCGCGTTGCCTTACATGCTGGCAGATTTAATAAAATTCTGTCAACCGTTTCCCCAAGTTTGTTATATCCCTTGGCTTTATTATTGTAAATATGATCAAAATTAATTCCGGAATCAGCGTAACCAAACATGGTTCTTCTTCCAAGACGGCTATTAAAAATTATAGGCTTAACAATTCTGGAATAGTAAAATTTTTTGATTTTTTGTTTAAGCGACATGGTCATTTTTGAAACCTTTATTTATTGCATTCATTAAAGATTTAATGTCAAAAGGTTTTTCCACATAATCAACTACATTCAGCTGTTGCGCTTCACGAAAACTCTCTTCACTAGCAAAACCTGTAATAAAAATCTCGGGGATTGGTTTTCTCCCGGACTTTTCGAGTATTTCCCTTATCTTTTTAATAGTTTCTATTCCATCCATATCGGGCATTCTTATATCTGATATAATCATATCGACGTCCGATTCTTCTATAAGCTTAATGGCTTCTCTCCCGCTTAATGCCGGTGTAACATGATAACCTTCTTTGGTTAGCAATCTCTTTAGCGTCATTGTTACTAATTTTTCATCATCTATGACTAAGATATGTTTTGACATTTTAAATTCCCTAAAACAAAAATACCAGCTCTAATTTAAGCTGGTATTTTTGTTTTTCTA
>PEUD01000119.1 GCA_002780805.1 Candidatus Omnitrophica bacterium CG02_land_8_20_14_3_00__42_8
TGAATTTTTCCACAAAAAATGTTCTCTCCGGCCTCGGGCCCACAAAACTCATATCGCCTTTTAATATATTCCAAAGTTGCGGCAGCTCATCCATTGCTGTAGCCCGCAATAATCTGCCTATTTTTGTCACCCGGACATCCTGCTCTTTTGACCACACAGGACCGGTTGAGTATTCTGCTCCAACAATCATAGAACGAAACTTAAAATGCCTGTAAATTTTTCTGCTCCTGCCCACTCTAAAATCCGAAAAAAATAACGACCGGCCGCCTTCAAAATAAATAGCTGCAGGTATCAGCGCCCATAAAAGCAATGACGCCATCAAACAAAATAAAGCACAATAAATATCAAATATCCTTTTTAAAAATGCGTTTAACGGCGGCATGCCCTTCTTAAAAAAATAAACCAGCAGCCTTCTTCTCTTATAAAAAAATCTGACAAAATCTACCAGCCTGAAATTTTTCAGATAGAAATAAACATAGGCTCTGACCTGCCATTTGAGTAATTCCTTATGGGTTAAATTTTTTAACTCCAGTACTTTTGTCCCATATTTATCATATTGCGACCAATCGTTGGAAAGCAAACGATAACCTCCTTCGCCGCGCTGCGCCATTTCATAAATCTTGGTTCCGGGATAAGGAACCATTATGCCCACCGCTATACTGCTTGTGTTTAATTCCACAGCCAAATTTACTGTTTTTTTCAGCGTCTCCAACGTTTCATTAGGATGGCCAAGTATAAAATATGTCTCCAGCTCAATGCCATATTTTTTTATAATCTTGACTGCCTGCTTTATTTTCTCCGTGGTCAAATCAGCTTTTTGTATATCTTTCAATATACTGTCGTCTCCTGACTCAACGCCCATGCCCAAACGATAACAGCCTGCCTGTTTTGCCAGGGCAATTATATCTTCATTGACCAAATCAGCGCGCACCAAACCGCTCCACCTGATTTTTTTTGAAATGCCTCTTTGTATAATTTGGCGCAGCATATCCCTGGTATCAGGACAGTTAAAAAGAAAAATCTCATCCGCGAAATTTATTGTGTTGACGCGGTATTTTGAAATAGCAAACTCTATTTCGCCGATGACCCCCTCGGCAGAACGCTGCCTCAAGACACGGCCTGACGCCCTTGAACAAAAAATACAATTGCATGGGCAGCCTCTTGAACTAACTATTACATAATAATCCATCGCTTTCATCACGGACGAGGTATAAGCGTAATATTGATTGTATGCAGGGTAAGGCAGTAAATCCAATTCTTCTTTTTTAAGAAAAGGCCTGGGTTCATTAACACGCACGCTGCTGTCTTTATCCCTATAAACAAGGCCTTTTATCAATTCAAGGCCGCTGGGTTCACCTTCCAGATATTTCAACAATTCTAGAACCGCGTATTCTCCCTCGCCATATACACCATAATCAAACACGCTGAACTCCTCTAGCGTCTTTTGCGGCATAATCGTAATATGAGAGCCCCCTATAACTACTGGTACTTTCAATTTTTTTTTAATCTTAGACGCAAGTTGGGCAGCGCTGGTTACCTGGTATGTCATAGCTGATATACCTATAACATCGGGATTATAATCTATAATCTCTCTATATAATTCCTCCTGGGTCCGCCGGAAGAAATACGCATCAAATATCCTGCAGGTAAACCCATTCTTCTCCAGATATGAACAAATATACCCCAGCCCAAGCATGGGTTGTTTATACCAATCGGCATAAGTAGGAGCCTGTCTAACCAGCGCTATTTTCATTTTATGGCCCAAGGAATCGCTAAAGCAAGTTGATCCATACAGCCCCCAAACTTAAATTCTGTTATCAGCCTATTAAACCTGTCTCTGATCTTTTCTAAATTGTAATAATGTTTTATATTGTACGGAAACGGCAGGGGCAAGCGAGGATGAAATTCGTCAAACTCCCATGAGTGAAAATTGACCGTAGCAGGGATGCCTATGTTATTAAGCCTATTTATCGCAATGCCGCTTATGGAGTATGGATAAATCCTAAAATAGGCAGTCGTCGCGGCCGGAATCTTAATCCCAAACACGTCTAATGTAACCAGCGGAAATTCAACGAGATTCTTTTTAATATAAAAAGGATGCTGCTGATAGCCGGACGCCCCTCCCTTAGTGAAAAGCCTTATGCTGACAGGATAGATGCTGGAGTCGTATTTTAAGCCGGCTTTTTCAATTATATCAAGCGCCCAAAGCGTCCGCGTAGTTATAGAATACCCCGGGGCCCTAAAACCTGATACCTGTTTTCCTGTAACGCCCTTGAGGGCATCTATTGAACGCAACAAATCATTTTCAAATTCCACGGGAGTTTGCTCGGATATGGATCTATGCGTATAACCATGCGTGGCTATTTCGTGTCCGTCAGCGCTTATATCTTTGATTACCTGCGGATCTTTTTCTGCAACACTGCCAAGCACAAAAAACGTAGCCTTTACGCCGCCTTTATGCAGGGCGGACAATATTTTATCCACTCCTATGCGCACTCTGCTTTCGCGGCAGAATTTTCCGGACCCTGCCCTGCGCTGCTGGGCGTCAAACCACTCCTCTACGTCAAATGTCATGATGTTTTCAATCACGCGAGCGCCTTTTTTGCCATTACAAAGTATAGATTGCCGATAACCCTTATATCCTCCACATCAAACCCCGAACGGACAAAAAGCCCCCTTATGTCAGCCGGGGAATAAAAATAAACCGGGCGGCCCATAAAAAAGAGCCTTATCTTTCTGACAAATGAACGCAGGCTGTATTTTACCGGAAATGTCCCCACAAATATCCTGCCTGTCAGGCGGCTTATTTTATGAAGGAACGCTGCGGTATCGGCCGTATAATCAAAAAAACCGAACGCCGCGCAGGCATCAAATGTCTTTTTAAAATCGTATTCCATAAAATCCGCGCAGATGAACTCTATATTGCGAATCCCCTCCGACCTGCTGATGAACTCGGCCTTTTCTATCATGGAGCGCGAAAAATCTATGCCTGTAACCTTCTTTCCCAGGCGCGCCACGCGAACGCTCAGCCTGCCGGTGCCGCATCCTATATCAAGCACCGAACGTATATCTTCAGCCTTAAGTATTTCAAATCCGGCGCTCGCTCGCTCTACTATATCATGCCTGAACAGCCGGTTTATGAAATTGGCCGCAAAACCGGCGTCGCCGGAATAAACCCTGTCGAAATTTTCCGACGAAGATTCAAAAAACTTTTTTATACGCTCCTGGGAGAATGCCAAGACAACACCTTCCTACCTAAGATTACCTCAAAAAATCCGATGAATATGGCTGTCCAATTGGAAACAAGATAAATAGGAATCTGAAAAAAAACATATCTCCTAAATACCGGGGCCGCAAGGCCCAATGCGGCGGCGAAATAAAAAACAGACTGTAACAAAAACAAAACCCTATAAAAATAAGCGCCGCTGTTAAAAAGCGCCGAATTCGTCAAAAAAAGCACAACCAGAAACATTATGGTCGGCCAGCGCATTATTTTATGCCATAAAAGGCAGTATGCTGTTATGGGGTAGTGCAAAAAATTCAATAACTGCCTGTGGTGTATAACTGCCCGGAAACCGCCGTTTGCAACCCTTTTTATGCCCATAAAATCAGCCGCGATCGTGGGATGCGCGAGGACTTTTGCCCTGGCATTTACGCAAACAACGACTTTGTACCCGCGCTTTACTACATACATCGGCAAAACGGCATCATCTATGGCATATAAAGGCGCGTCCCGGTAAAACAAATATTTGCGCACGGCCCAGAAAGGCCCGGTAACCATACACAGTGAATCCAATCGAGCCTGAAATAAACGGATAAAATTTTCTATGCCCCAGTAAAAATCCCTGCCCTTCAGCTGCAACGCAGGGATAAAATACCGTACATTCGCGCTGACAGCCCCTATGCTGCTGCCACTAAACGGCATCACTATATTTTTGACCGCGTCTTTTTCCAATACGGCGTCCGCGTCGGTAAATACCAGGATCTCACCTGTTGCGCGCTCTACGGCCTTCTTCATGACGGATAATTTTCCGCCTCTTGCGCCGCATGAGAAAAACTCTATGTTTTTTGCCGTGTTTTGA
>PEUD01000024.1 GCA_002780805.1 Candidatus Omnitrophica bacterium CG02_land_8_20_14_3_00__42_8
TATTATCATTGCGGCGCACTCTGAGTATTCTTTCATACTATATTTTTTATAATTAACTCTTCGTCGTGTTTGATTATATTTATTTCTAATCCGATAATAAAACGATTCTTGGTTTACTGAACCTAACCCATGGTATTTTTTCTCTAAAATTTCCAAATAATCAATAACCATTTCAACGTTTTTCTGAATCGCAACATAACAAAGGTATATTTCAGAGTTAAACTCATTGATATAAGCCTTTTTAATTTTACAATTTCGCATTACCCAAAAGAAAACAGCGCCGCTACCTAAAAAAGGCTCATAATACTGCTTAATAATTCCTTTGCCGTTCAATTCCTGTGGAAAACGAAACTGAAACTGCTCCAGCAACTGGCCTTTACCTCCTGCCCATTTTAGAAATGGCCTGGCTTGAATATTATTTTCTTTCATAGTGTTTGTGTTTGAGATAAACAAAAAACCTCCGCCTTATTCAAGCGAAGGTTTTAATTATTTTTACGTGGCAGTTCCCCCTTCGAAACATACCACTTTATATTTAGTTTTAACTCTTGATTAAAGTTTATCATAAAATATGACTTTGTCAATAATTTTATATCTTTCCATTTTTTACCAATTCATCGATGCTAATCCCTAATGCCCTGGAAAGCTTCACTACAGTTTGAATGGTTGGCTTCTGAGCAAAACCAGATTCAATCTTAGTCAAAGCATTAAGCGAAATATCCGCAAGCCGGGCTAATTTTTCCTGAGAAAGGCCTTTTTTCTTTCTCAACCTTCTTAAATTATTACCTATCATATTTTATCCTTGACATTGTTTTATACTTGTAATAGTATAATTGTATGTTGTCAATGCATTATTTAATCTTGTAATATTTTACCATAAAACTATACATTTTAAATCAAAATCTATTATCTTTTATTGGAATAGCCCTATTTTATTTATACCTATTCTTTTAAGATAGATTGGGATTTTTCTTTTCCGCACCAAAAGCAAATTTTGGGTGGGGGCAAAATTTGCTTTTGGTGCGGGACGCTTGAGCTGGCTCGGCATCACGCCGTCACTATGTCTTAGATTGATGATAGGCGGAATAGCGGACGAGCCCTATTACTTACAGATATGCGAGAACGCAGGCATCTGGCGGTCGGGCGGCGGCGACCGCCAGATGCCTGCCGAGCCTCGTTGAAATTTTTATTTTAAGGGTTTACCCTTAAAATAAGCTCGAACAAAACGTAAAACACACCCTATTCTAACTGGCGGAGGAGGTAGGATTCGAACCCACGAGGCCCTTGCGAGCCTAACCGCTTTCAAGGCGGTCCCATTCAACCGCTCTGGCACTCCTCCCAAATTTTGTGAAACAAAATTTGATCCCGAGCCGCCATAGTTTTTACGCTTAGCGGCGAGGGACTGATTATTCAATTTATATAAGCTTAAATATTATACCAAAACCATCTTCCGCTAATATTGTGAATCTGGGATCTTTTCTTATCTGCTCTACCAGGCCGTTGAAATAATCTTTACTGGCGTAGCCATATCTTACATTAAAAGTATCCTTCAGCACAATATATGGGTCCTTTGTTTTCCCGAACGAAACATCCCTGTAAATTTTATAAAGTTCAGGGTTCTTATTATACATATAAACCGGGTCAAGTGTTACAAAATAATCGTTCTTTGGATTAAGGCCTATGAAATACTGGGAGTCAGACCAGTTGGCGTGAAATATCAGCTCTCCTTCAGGAATATTTTTGTTCATCCACTTTCCTGCCTGTTCGTAATGGCCATTTATGACCCTTGCGACTAACGCATTATAACGGACACTGTCAAAAGATATGATTCCAAGGATGATCGCAAGGATACCTATTGCCGTCACAGCTAACTTTGAAATGACCTTTTTAACCTGCATAAAATCAGCTGCATACGACGCAAATGCCATAAGCATTATAAGATAACCATGCCCAAGATATCGTCTGCATGTGAAGGAAAACACAAAAAATACCGCGGCCAGCGTTAAAAATACCTTTGTTTCAAATCTCGCCTTGACTTGGCGGCCCGAGACCGCCATACATATTATCGAGATTATACCGATTATCACGACAGGATACCCTGATAAATATTCTCTTGTATTTAAAGGGAAAAATTCTGCGCCTAACTCCAGGACCCCTGTTTTAATTGTATAGATAGGCACGAGTATCGAATTCAGGTAAAAGACCAGTAAGTTATTCGGAAAATTAGGATGGACTAAAAAACCGACTGATATACCCAGAAAACTGAATAAAATAGTTTTTATGCAAAATTCTTTTCTGTCAAAATGCCGCACTGTTTCAATAATAAGCGCATAGCATATTATTAAAGGGCTTGTTACATGGATAAGGCTGTAAAAAACAGACGCAAAAAATAACCAACCATGCTTTTTCTCTATTATTAGATATATGCTGATAATGGTGAGGAGGATCACTATAGTCAATGGCCTGGGGCTGGAGATGGTTTCCAAGAACATGCCTGAAAGAAAAAAACTGAGAAGAAAAAACGGCAGGAGCGTTTTATCAGAATACCTTTTCAATATTAAATAAAAACCCAGGAATAACAGGGCCGCGAAGATAAACGCCGCTATCTTAACCCCAAAAAATATATCCTTAAAAAACGTGATTGGTATCAACAGGACATGATAAAGAAAATCCTTGTCTGAAAAATTTCCATTGAACGTGGAAAACCTTGCCCAGTGAAAATTATAATGCGGACCGAAATCCCTCAAAAATTCTGCCATTCTTATATGAAGGTAACCATCCGCGTCATATAACGTAGGGGTTAAAAATTGCGCGAAAAAAATAATTGATACGCCTATGATTAACAATAATGCTATAAAGAGACTATATTTTGACATATTAAACTAACGCAGGTCCTTAAGGCCCATTATTAATTCATCTTTTTTCTCTGCGAAATCCAATGCTGTCTCTTTTGTTATTTTTTCGGCCCTGTATAAATCCAGAAGAACCTGATTAAAAGTCTGCATGCCGTACATGCCGCCATCTTTAATATAATATTCTATTTCATGAATCTTGCCTTCCCTGATAAGATCCACTATGGTAGGTGTAGGGATCAGGACCTCAGTAACAGGCATGCGGCCTGCTCCATCCTTTAAAGGCACAAGCCTCAATGACATAATACCCTTTAATAATAAAGACAGCTGCATCCTGATCTCCGCATGCTGGTGAGGTTGGAAAAAATTCACAACCCTTTCAATGGTATGAGAAGTGCTTATGGTATGCAAATTTGCTATCACGAGCTGGCCGGTTTCGGCAGTTGTAAGCGCGATAGCCATAATATCTGCTGTTCTTATGTCGCCTATAAATATTACATCCGGCGTCTGAAGCATGCTGTATTCCAATGCTTTCTGGAAACTCTCCGTATCTATCCTGATTTCTCTCTGGCTAATAGTAGCCCTTTTATCCTGGAACAAAAACTCTATAGGGTCTTCCAGAGTTATAATATGTTTGGCCATATTCTTGTTTATATATTCTATCATACTGGCTACTGTAGTAGATTTTCCGCTGCCCGTGGTGCCTGTTATAAGAATAAGCCCCCTTTTTTCGCTGCATAAATTTTCAAGGATTTTTACCGGAAGGTTTAATTCTTCAAAGGTGAGAACCTGTGTATTAATAGCCCGTATTACTATAACGGGTGTGCCTCTCTGTTGAAACATGGTGGCCCTGAAACGGCCAAGATCTTTTACTCCAAAACACACCACGTTCTCTTTTCGGTCTTTATATATGCGCTTCTGGCCTTTGGTAATTACTTCTCCGCTCAAAGCTTCCAGATCGTGCTCGTCCAGAATTGCCCCTTCCTTAAAGAGTTCTCCATTTATCCTCATACAAACAGGGCTGCCTGCCTTGAGAATAACGTCGGAGGCCCTTTTGCTGTTCATTTCTTTTAATATATTAACCAGGTCCATAATGTATGCCTCCTATTCTGATTGGCGGTGTCTTTTGGACGAAGTTAGAACTTTCTTTGAACAAAATCCGTTTGCGGATTTTGAATAATCCCGCCCAGC
>PEUD01000015.1 GCA_002780805.1 Candidatus Omnitrophica bacterium CG02_land_8_20_14_3_00__42_8
ACCGTTATTGGATTATCACCGCTTGTCTTCGGCTGGGGTGAGGGGCTGGAGATGTTACGGCCTTTGGCAATAACGGTTGTAGGCGGGTTATCGGGTTCGATGTTGCTGACACTGTTTGTCATTCCGTGTGTTTATACTATCTTTCATAGGCAAAGATCATGATATTGATTAAATTGTTTATTACGTTTTTAAAAGTAGGGCTCTTTACTATCGGTAGTGGTTATTCCATGCTGGTCTTGGCGCAACGATATGTCGTTGATACTTACCATTGGTTAACTCTACAGGAATTTACCGATTTAGTTGCAATATCAGAAATTACTCCGGGCCCTATTATGATTAACTTAGCGACCTTTGTTGGTACGAAGACAGCTGGGTTAAAAGGAGCGATTTTTGCGACTTTGGGACTTGTTGCTATTCCATTCATCGCTCTTTATGTTATCGCTTTAAATTATACGCAATTTAAAGACTACCCTGTTATTCAGAACCTCCTAAAGGTTATCAGGCCAATGGCCATAGGATTTATCACCGTGGCAATTCTGAAATTATTTAAAACTTCGATTACGGATTTACAGACTGCCTTGATCGCCATTATTGTGATTGTATTGACAGTTGTATTCAAAGTCAACCCTATTTTTACTGTAGTCGGAGGAATAGTTTTAGGTCTTCTTGTTAAATTATAGGTGACTAAAACGCTCTAAAGCGCTAAAATTTGGAATTCTATGTCAGTAGTTTAGCCTCGCTTTTGCCTTTTCGAAATCAAATCTTGAAATGGATTTTCCGTCGATAATACCGTCATAACTTGGACATGAGTGATAAATTATTATTATACAGAAGATGCCGAAAGTGTTAAACTATCTGCCGACTTTACATCTATAAAATTAGCCTTAGAAACTTTACTGCAAACAGCCCCCAAAATTGGCCTTGCCATAAAGGATTTTGACGCCTTAAAAGACATATTAAAACAATCCCGCGAATTCCTGGACAAATTATAACCTCTTGTGGTAGATGTATCTGATGAGGTAAAAGCGTCGGTCTTTGCCAGGGCACTGGCAAGCGGGGTGTAATATTACTTAAAATATTTTAACTTTATTAGGATGTAGGCAGGTTAAGAATTCAACGCAGGGTATACAGACGATCCCATTTTTCAACAACCGCTGCTTCCCTCTGTATATAAAAACAGGCGAGCTTTGCGGATAATCTTCTTTAAAGGCGCGCAGGGATTTCAAGTCTTCATTGCGGATATTAGAAGTATTTTTAACTTCAACTGCCCAAAAAACCTCTTCGCCATAAACAACAAAATCAACTTCTGTCCCTGAAGGAGTGTGCCAAAAGTAAAGTTTGTTTCTCTCCCCGCGGTACGAATTCCAGGCAATAAGATGTTGAGCCACTAATCCTTCAAGGGCGCTTCCCTCGATTTCTTCAGGACGGTCCAGAGGGCCCGACGGCCTTAATGATCGGAAAAGGCCTGTATCAAAATAGTAGAATTTAGGATGAAATATCGCGGCTCTTTTGGCGCGTTTTGAAAATATCGGCAGGCGAAACGCCAAAAGTAAATCCTCAAGGATGGAAATATACCCCTCAACCGTCTTTCGTTCTACTTCACATTCGCGAGCCACATTGCTTATATTCAGCAGTGAACCATGAGAAAAACTGGCTGCTTCCAGAAACCGGGAAAAATTGCCGACATTTCTTACAAATCCCTCCATCTGCACTTCCTCGCGGACATATAAAGCCGCGTATGTTTTTAAAACTTTTTGCGGGTCAGGAGAACTAACCACTAACGGGAGTAAGCCGTATTTTAGAGCGCTGTCAAAGTTAAAATTTTTACCCATTTCAGCCGCCATAAACGGATGGAGCGTTTGTTTAATCGCCCTGCCGGCAAGCATATCAACGCCAGCGCGTTTTAATTTTCTGGAACTTGAACCAGTAAGGATAAATTGAATTCCTAATTTTGCCTCAATCAAAGAATGGATCACGTTTAAAAGCTCTGGAACCCTTTGCACCTCATCTACAACCACAACTTTTTTATTACTGCCGCGAACAACTTCGCTTAAACGTTCGGCCTTTGCGCTATATGTACGAAATAAATCAGGTTCAAGCAGATCGACCCAAAGGGCGTCCGGAAACTTTAATTTAAGCCATGTTGTTTTTCCTGTCCCGCGCGGGCCAAAAAGAAAGAAACTTTCTTCTATTGGTTTACATATTCTGGGGATTAGATCAGCCATTTTAAGTCCAAATATGGAATTAGCATTTCCAAAATTATAACATAGGGATTTTATCTTGTCAACAAATTTCTAAGAAACATCTCTGTTTTAAAAAACAAAGGTCTGCTTAAGCGTATCGGTCCTGACAAAGGTGGATACTGGCAGGTTAGGAAAATCAAAAGTAAGAAATAGGCTATTGATATAGCGTATTTATATGATATACTCATAATATGATAGTGACATTTGCCTGAAGCAGCAAGGCATATATTTTTAACCACAAATTAACTGGTTTTAAAAAGCTATGTCAAACCACCATTCAATCATAATAAGAACAGTTAGCATTATAACCCTGCTGGCGTTTATGCTTACGCAGACGGAGCCAAGCTATGCCCTTAGGCAGGTTGAGCTTTCAGAGCGCCACGCCAGCGCCGTAGGCGAGGTCAAGGCGACGCTTACCCCCCTGCGCCAAGGCTCCGGGGGGCAGGCAGGCAATCTTTCCCTTGCGCCGGTGAGGCCAGCGGAGCAGGTAAAAAGGGACAGGCCTGGCTTTACATCCGGAACCGCTCTCCGATTGGATCCAGAACCGTCCCTAGTAGCTCTAGGTGCGTCAGAGCCAACTAAAACTCGCGCTGAGGGCGAAAATGGAAGCGTTTCTATTTTTCACAAAAAGGGTACGCAATTTGTGTATTGTTTAGCAAGCCAAAGAGGATTTTTGTATGACAAATATAATATTGTTGAGATTAAACCTGAGCCGCGGCAAACAGATGTGCCTGGCGCCTTTTTGAGCGCAGATTCCGCGTCGGCAGCCGGCGCCGCGGCGAAGGCGGAGGGGACAGTTCCCGCTTCGGCTCCGGAGCGGGTTGAAGCGGGGTCTGGAAACGGTCCCGAAGAATCTAAACAACTTTTTCTAAATAGTAAAGAACCTTTTGAGACAGCCGAAGAGTTAAGGTGGATGCAAATGTCTAATCAACGCGGGGTTATACCCGATATTTACCGCGTTTATTTGAATCCAGATAAAAAATCTTTTGAAAAGGCGGTCATGGTTGCTATAGGGACTTTGGCGAGCCCGCACTGTCCAGATGCAGCTATGAAATTTTTGCAATGTATGGATTTAGATAATGTTCAAAAAGACGTTAAACTTTGGTTTCAACAGAACATTCCTCTTGCAGCGCCAAAGAGCCCTAAAGAAGAGACATTGAATGCAAAAATTAATCCCTCAACAACAAAGATAGTTTTTTATTGTAAATCTGCAGACGATGCAGCAACTTTGGTTAAGATGCTAATTAGGCATCCTCAAATCAGCAAGTTAGAAAGCCCCGGCGCTTTTATGGATACGTTAGTGGTCAACAAACTTATACAAGTTTCAGGTGGCACGCGAGAAAGTTTTCAAGCAAGAGACCAAGACACTATAGGCAGAAATAGAGAATTAGGGGTGGTGTTTAAGAGAGCAGGGATTCCACTAACACGAGGGCGTACAAGCGGTAGCAGAAAATCCATAGACCCAGAGACGGGAGATATTGAAGATAGTCAAGGCACAGCCGCTGAACTGGTGGCCGTCTCATTGCCGGTTACTGTTGGTGGCGCTATCGCGTCGCCGGATGGTACAAGTCGAGAAAATGGGCCAGGCGCTTTTTTGAGCGCAGATTCTGCGCCGGCAAGCGGCGCCGCGGCGAAGGGGATAGGTCCCGCTTTGGTTTCGGAGCGGGTTGAAGCGGGGTCTGGAAACGGTCCCGAAGAAGCTAAAGGAAATATCGTTGTAGATAGCGATGCTCCTGCACTACTTGTGTCTTTATTGAATGACCCAGAGATTGCCGCTG
>PEUD01000013.1:0-147 GCA_002780805.1 Candidatus Omnitrophica bacterium CG02_land_8_20_14_3_00__42_8
TGAAGCCTCTGCCCGCTGTGCTCTTTGGCGGGCAGATTTGGCTTGACAGGAGTTGGTTAGTATGGTATATTTTCATTAGATAGAGCACAATGTATGTGCTAAAGAAGTAAGCGATGAGGCGTTCTATGTTTAGAACGCCTTGTTTAT
>PEUD01000013.1:238-3987 GCA_002780805.1 Candidatus Omnitrophica bacterium CG02_land_8_20_14_3_00__42_8
TACGAGAGGATATATCCAAGATTAAAAAAGATAGCCAGTTTTTATAATGGCAGGGGTTATTCTTTTGACAGGGATGACCTTTATCAAGAGATGGCTAGCCATCTATGGAATAATTTCAAGAATGGGGTTCCTGAAGGCCTGAACGATACCTATATAATAAAGGGGTGCGAGTTCCATATATTGAACTACATGAGAAAACAAAAGGAGAAGGTGTATAAGATTAGCATGGAAGAGCCCATTAACGAGAACGGTGATACCTTAAAAGAAAACCTGCCCAGCGGGGCGGAAAGCCTTGACAGGACTGTTGATAAAAGGATGCTGGTGGACTACATAATGAATAATGGCTTTTCAAAGAGGGAAAAAGATGTTTTTGAACTTTTGTTGGAAGGATATACTGTGAGGGAAGCAGGCGGGAAGCTCGGCATTTCCCACGTAATGGTAGTGAAATTAAAAAATAGATTGATAAGTGAGGCCATGACTTACGGAACAAAGTGAACGTAAGTCATTTGGCCGAACTTATCCCCCCTTCTTTCATTCTGAAAGAATGAAGGGGGGATTAAGGGGGTTTTATATGGGAATGACCAGAAGAAATAGAAGGGCAGATCAAAAGAGAAAGAGAAAAGGCAAGAGACATGCAAGGAAGCAGGCGTAAAATAGGCATTCTCACCGGCGGCGGAGATTGCCCCGGCCTGAATGCCGCTATAAGGGCAATTGCTAAGACAGCCATCCTTAATTACAACATGGAAGTAATAGGCGTGAAAGATGGTTTTTTAGGTTTAATAGAGAATAGATTTATGAGCGTTTCTTACGAAGATGTTTCCGGGATTCTTACCTTAGGCGGAACTATTTTAGGAGCTTCAAACAAAGCAAACCCTTTCAGGCACCCTGATTTTAAAGGCAGGTTTAAAGATGTTTCTAACGCAGCTATAGAGAATTATCGCGCTATGGGGCTGGGTGGATTGGTGTGCATAGGAGGAGATGGTACCCTTAATATAGCTTACAAATTATATAAAAAAGGCGTCAGGCTGGTAGGCGTGCCAAAGACCATAGATTGCGATCTCAAACAGACAGAAACTACAATTGGTTTTGATTCAGCTCTTGTTACAGCTGCCCAGGCAATAGATAAATTGCATACTACTGCTCAATCTCATCACAGAGTAATGGTTATAGAAGTCATGGGCAGGTATGCAGGCTGGCTTGCCTTGTATTCCGGATTGGCTGGTGGAGGAGATATAATTTTATTGCCTGAAATACCATACAACATTAAAAAGGTATGCGAGGTTGTTTTAAAGAGAAATGAAAAAGGCAGGAAATTCAGTATTGTGGTTGTCAGCGAAGGCGCAAGGCCGAAGAACGGCAAGATGGTTGTAAAAAAGATAATAAAGGATTCTACAGACCCTGTCCGTCTTGGAGGCGTAGGCGATAAGGTAGCCAGGGATATTGAGAGAATAACGGGTTTAGAGACAAGGGTCACTGTCCTCGGTCATCTGCAGAGGGGAGGCGAACCAACGCCATTTGACAGGATTCTTGCAACGCGCCTTGGAACAGAAGCTTGCGGATTAGTGGCTAAACGCGATTTCGGCAAGATGGTTTCTTTAAAAGGAAACTGCATAATAACAGTGGGCTTAAAAAAAGCAGTGGGTGATATAAGGAGGGTGAATTTAAAAGACCCTATAATCAAAACTGCGCTGTCAGTCGGGACTTCTTTCGGAATTTAGCAGGGACAGAAATGTGCTGTTCCTGCTTGACATCAGGGTGTTTTTGTGATATAAATAATATGGCAACTGAATCGGGCAGTCTTTCGGCAGCTCGGTTACCTTGTCGGAGAGGTTGTTGCCTTTTGGCCCTGTGCCTTAAATGGCGCAGGGCTATTTTTATTTATGAATAAAAAACTATATGGCGGGATATTGGGGGTAATAGGGTTTTTATTGTCACCTCTTTCCTGGTGGAATGATGTATTTATAAATTTTCCTATAGCTTACGTCTGCGCGTGCGCAATAAATTTTATTCACAAAGGCTCATTTTTAAGCGCATTCATTATTTTTTACTGGCTGACAAATATCCTGGGATTTGTGTTATTGCAAAAAGGCATGGAAAAGATGGAGAATGGCGCTAAAGAAAAAAAGGGGTATTCTTTAAAAAACTTTGCGAAAGACATTGTATTGTCAATCGTTTATAGTATATTAATAGTGATTCTTGTAAAACTCGGCATGATTAAACCAATATTATAGTTGACATTATGACATTGTCGCGATGTCAACTTATCAATGTGCCATGATAGACCTTAAAAAACATTTAAACCCTTCTCAATTTTTAGCCGCCACGGCAATAGACGGCCCAATGCTTGTTATTGCAGGCGCTGGCTCAGGCAAGACAAGGGTAATAGAATACAGGGTTTTGAATCTTGTCCAAAGCGGCGTTGACCCGGCTTCCATACTGCTGTTGACCTTTACCAGAAACGCCTCCAGGGTCATGCTTTCCAGGGCCAGCGCTCACGACCCAAGATGCGCGATGGTAGAAGGCGGCACATTTCATTCATTTGCGTATAAGATATTGAAACGTTACGGAAAGGCGCTGGGTTTTACCAGTCCGTTTTCCATCCTCGACGAATCAGACGCCATAGACGCGGTAGGCAAATGTTCGGGCGATATTAATATTTCCAAGCGGGACAGAAGGTTTCTTAAAAAAGGCACCATAAGAAACATAATAAGCATGTCTATCAATAAACACGAGTCCATAGAAGAGATTATTGAAAAAGAATATCCGCATCTGGCAGAATACAGCGAATACATTAAAAATGTAAAGTCAAAATACGTGAGATATAAAATTGAGAAGAATTATCTGGATTACGATGATATGCTGGTTTACCTTAAGAAACTGCTGGAGGATGATGGTATCAGGGCGCATATTGCGTCGAAATATAAATATATAATGGTGGATGAATACCAGGACACTAATAAGCTGCAAGGCGATATCAGCTATTTATTGGCCAATGCCCACAAAAATATCATGGTTGTGGGAGATGACGCCCAGAGCATATACGGCTTCAGAGGGGCGACGCATAAAAATATAATGGAATTTCCTGTGATGTTTCCCGGGTGCGCGATAATCAAGCTAGAAGAGAATTACAGGAGCACACAGCCTATCTTAGACGCGGCCAATTCAGTGCTTTCCGAGATGAGCAGTAAATACGCCAAGAGGCTCGTCTCTAATCTGAAACATAAAGGCGCCAGGCCCGAAATGTGGTTTTTCAATGATGCCTATGAAGAGGCCGCGTGGATTGCGGAAAAGATGAATGAATTAAATAATAGAGGTATTTCTTTTGAAAAGCAATGCGTATTATTCCGCTCGAGTTATATATCTATAGCGCTGCAGGCGGAATTGAATAAAAGAGGGATATCCTACCAGCTGATGGGCGGAATGAAATTTTACGAAAGCGCTCACGTAAAAGATGTTGTGGCGCACTTAAAAATCGTGGCAAATCCAAAAGACGAGTTATCCTGGCAGAGGGCATTGGAGCTGATAGAAGGCATAGGCCCTAAAACAAGTGGGAAGATTTTGAAGGATGTTAGCGCGGGCGATCTTTCAAAATATGAAAAGGGTTTTAAATATTCTAATGGCATCCAGAGGCTTAGATTATTAATAGAAAGCCTCTCGGATGAAAAAACAGGGGTAGGAGATAAATTTGAAACGGCTTTTGATTATTACAACCCTATCCTGAAATTGAAATTTGACGATTGGAATACAAG
>PEUD01000027.1:0-1691 GCA_002780805.1 Candidatus Omnitrophica bacterium CG02_land_8_20_14_3_00__42_8
ATTCTCTTTATATCCTCTTTTAAAAGAATCTCCCTGCTTGAACTGTCTGAAAGTTCTTCGATAAGTTTATCTAATTTTGCGGAAACCTCGTTTACTTCCGTGAGCCCTAATTTGAGATCCGCCGTCATCTTGTTCAAAGCAGCCACCATGCTCTGAAATTGGTCTTTCTTCCTTATCTTTAAATCAGAACAAAGCCTGCCAGACCCTATATCACTTATGTATTTTTCAAACCTGTACATAGGCCCTGCTATCCTGTGGGTCATGAGCATTACAACTATGCCTGCTGCCAGAGCCGTAAGTATCGCCACTATTATCCCTCCAAACAAAAGGCCGGGCAAAAGATAATCGGCAGTGCTTTTAATCACAAGCCTGGAGTTTTCAAAAGACGTTGTAAGAACATGCTTGGAGAATATATACAGTATTACGCCAAACACGGCCGACCCCAGCACTACAAGGCCGCAGAATTTTAATATAAACTCTGATTGAAATGCCTTGTTTATGAAATAATTCTTCCGCTTATAACCCATATAGCTACCCTCCTAAATTTATGAAGCATTTGATCCCGAGCCGCCCTTTTTATTATTATTCTGCGGCGAGGGACTCCAAAGTTTTTCTATTAACTTTTATATAAGACCTCTTTTTCAACTCATCTATCCATGCGGTCATTGCCTCAGTTTCTTTATTTTGCTTTATTATGCCCCTTATTTCATTTTTAACTTTTGAAAAAGGCAGGCCTTCTCCTGAACTCTTGTAATACTCTTCTATCTCATTATCATAAACATGGATCAGGCTTGAAATCTCTTTGCTTTTTCTTTCAAGAAATATTTTGAGAAGCGCTTGTTCCCAGTAATTCTCAATACTCTTCATGAAGTCTTTTTCTCTGTCTATGCCCTGGCGCTGAGCCGCCTGCAGAAGCACCTCTTTTTCTATAAGCCCATCGAGGTATCTTTTCCTTCCGTTTTCTGTCTTTAAAGATGCTATTTCATCGTATGGCGCGTTTTTAAGCTGATACCTGAGATCATCCGTAGTCATCTTGTATTTATTTATCTGCGCTACGATTTTGTTTTCAGCATTATTATTTCCGGATGAACACCCTGTCAAAAATAAAATAGCAAAAATTATAAAAAATATTTTTTTCATAAATCCTCCATGGCTAATTTTGGCACACTAAAGTGTGCCCTACAGATTTGTCGCAAAGGCCTTTCACCCCATACCATTCGGTACGAGGCACGTAAGCACCTTCTGTAGGGGAGGTTTAAACCTCCCCTACAGAAGGCATTCTAGGCCTTTGCCTTTAATTTTACTGCGCCCCTTTTGAAAAAAGCACAGCAGGTATTGTTTTTAATAAAATCTTGAAATCCAGGCCCATAGACCATCCATCTATATATTCAAGGTCTAATTTCATCCATTTTTCAAAATCCACATTATTTCTTCCATTGGCCTGCCATAGGCATGTAAGCCCTGGCTTCATGCTCAATCTTCTCCTCTGCCATACTTCATACTTATCTATTTCTGAAGGCAGCGGAGGCCTTGGCCCTACAATAGACATCCCGCCTTTTAACACATTAAATAACTGGGGCAATTCATCTAAGCTGGATCTTCTTAAAAAAGCCCCGAACCTTGTAACCCTTGGGTCATTGCGCATCTTAAACGCAGGGCCGTTCATACTGTTGAATTTCTCCAGCTCACCC
>PEUD01000027.1:1740-3844 GCA_002780805.1 Candidatus Omnitrophica bacterium CG02_land_8_20_14_3_00__42_8
ATTTTCTGCCGTTCAATCCGCTCCTTACCTGTTTGAATATAGCAGGCCCCCTGGACAATGACCTTATCATAACAACCAGCGTAACAAATATAGGTAATGACAATATGATCCCTGATAGCGCCATTATTATATCAAATAATCTCTTTAATAACAATTGCCATTCTTCTCCTGCGGTTGTTTGAAAACTTAGCAGCGGCATGCCTTCTATCTCGCTTGACACAGAGCGCGCTATATTCATATTAAAAAAATCCGCGGCTATATTCGTCTTAACCCCCTCTATCTCGCATGCAAGTAAACTTTTCTCTATAATAGACAGCCATAGCCTTGGCACTATAAACATGACCTCATCTATTACCTTTTCATGAAGTATCTTGGGTATGTCCTCAAGCACGCCTATGACCTTTTCTCCCGATACATCCTTGCCCAGCATATTTTTATCAGCATCTATTAATCCTGTTATATGCAGGCCCCACTCGCTGTGATTGTGGACAAGCTTTATAAAATTTTCAGCCCTCTGGCCCGTGCCTACTATAAGTATATTCTTGTAATTATATCCCTTCTTCCTGGCATACCTGAAAAAACTGACTATAAACAGCCTTTCTGTTATTAAAAATAAGCAGCTTGTAAAAAAGAAAAGCACTATAAAAGCCCTGCTTATAAACTCCAGCTTGAAGATAAACTGGATGGTCGAAAACGCTATCATTACAAAAAATGCGCTTTTTATTATGCCCCACGCTATCTCGAAAAAGCTTTTTCTTCTGAATGATTCATACAGTCCTGAAGAGGCCAACGCAGCCCACCAGCTGAAAAGTATGACAGGCAGTATATTAAAATATTTGATTGAGGCATAAAATTCTTCAATAACATGCCTGGTAGGAAACAGGTCAAGCCTGTAAAAAATATTCAGATTCTGCCTCAAGGCAAAAGACACGGCAAATGAAATGGCCACCGCGCATAAATCTATCCCCATCAGGGCCCTTCTGAGTAATTGTTCTTTTTCTTTTATCATGATCTTATCTCCTTATGATTTCATAATATATGGTTTCATCCCCGGCAGTAGATATCTTGAATAAAAACCCATCCTGCCCTTCACTTGGCTTAACAGATGATTTCCTTAATCCTTTTTCATCCAGGCAAAAAATCTCTATGCCTTCGCTTATTGCGTTCCTTTTTATAAAAATATCTCCTTCTATGCCTTCTGCTAAAATAGGGCCTTTTCCTTTGTTCAATATATACACATCGCTTTTTATGTCGTCTATCTTTTTAGTCGCATGCGGGGCAATCTTCTGGCCTGTGTTTTCTGCCTTGCCTACAACTGTAAGCAAAAGATGGCTGGACCCGGATATATCTTTTGCATCTAAAGAAACGATTGTGAACGTGGCAAAATCCGAGTTAGAGTAAAACCTTATGCCGTTAAATTCCTGCTCTGGCACATTACCTATAAAACCTGAGAATGAAAACACCTTTGAAGTCTTCAGGATAAAAATGCCCTTTTCTGAATCCCTGAAAATCTGCCCTGTATCCGAAGCTATCCCGCTCTCCCTGTTTATCGAAGAAACCATCGCCTGATTTTCCGTCTCAGATTGAGCCGTTCTGTCTTCCTCATCCAGATTAAATACCTTTTCAAGCCTTGAGACATACGCTATGCCAGCTAACCGCGCTCTGTCAGAATAAGGGTCTTTCATATTAAAAAGTTCATCAAGTTTATAAGATACCCTGCGCACATTAGATGATGGCATTACGCTGTTTCCTGTAAAAATCAAAGCGCCCAAAGGAAAAAGCCCCATCTTGGCAGGGTCATTAAATACAACCGTGCCATAATAAAGCCTGTTCTCTAAATCATCCCATGACATAGCCCATCCACCATTATAGGCATACAGAAATAAGGCATCCCAATCATTCAAGGCCGCATATGAGGCGGTAGTCAATATGTCTTCTGCCCTCCAGTCATTCGGCCAGTTAGACCCCCATTCTGTAACAATAAGGGGCCGGCCTTTAACCTTTGCCATAGACATAATATTGACCAGTGTCATGGGGTTTAAATGGCTCTGTCTTATAAGAGGCCTGTTATGAATTTTATCAAGCTTGTCTGAAAGGTCCCAAT
>PEUD01000027.1:3868-7319 GCA_002780805.1 Candidatus Omnitrophica bacterium CG02_land_8_20_14_3_00__42_8
GATTAGAAGCTCCTATCGGGGCCTTTACTCCTATGGAACGCAGGTAATCATACATCTCCCTTTGATACCCATCCTGCAAATTATATAAGAATTCCCTTTCCTGCTGCCAGTCAGAGGCAAGCTCCTTTTTGCCTTTAGCAATGCCCCATTCCCTCCACAGCTTTTCTATATCCTGCTTATACGAAGCCGGGAAACGGCTGTATGCGTGCTTCAGGAACATCGTATTCTCGTTTGTCATCTCTACAAAGGCAACGCACGGCTCATTAAGATAAGAATTCCCTGTGTACGGGTTGACGTGCGATAAAAAATCAAGCGCGAATTTTTTGCTCAACTCCTTTATGCGCCCATTAAAAAACGATATGCCTTCTGCGCCCTGCCTTAATTTTTCCGGCTCAACTACATTATCCCCCGGCTTAAATTTCCGAGCGCTGATGCCTAGCACATCAAAACATACATATATCCCGTTCTTTTTAAGCTCATATATGAAATAGTCCAATCTGTCCATCTGACCGGCTGAAAGATGCTGTGAATCATTATAAGAGCTGTCTATTATGCCTGCAGGGGCCTCGTTATCCAGGAAATGCATCCTGACTATGTTGCACCCAAGCTGAGCCAGCCTTTTTGCGGCATCTACTGCCTGTCTGCGGCTCGGGAAACATGCCCTGTTTGAATGGAGGTTTACGCCCCAGAACTTTGCCCTTGTGCCGTCTTCAAAATAGAAATGGCCGTCTTTAACGGTCAGGAAACCGTGTCTGCCTGCCGGGCAGTCAAGCAAAAAACTCATATCAACCTTTGAGCCCTCGCAGTAGTTCCACGGTATATAAAACCTGAACCAGCCCTTTTCTTCTTTTCCCTCAATCAGATTAAAAGAAAAAAACGCGAATGAGCACAGGAGCGTAAACGCTGTTATCTTCTTAACTATAAACATCTATAAGCCTCTTTTTGTTGTACGCCCAGGACAATTCGCCTTTTAACCTCTCGTATCCAGCGGCCCCCATATTTTTCCTCAACCCTTCATTGTCCAGCAGTTCTATAATCCTGGCTGCAAAATCCTGCACATTATTCGGCTCTGCATACAATGCCGAAGGCCCAGCCGAATACCTCGCCTCTTTTAAATCAAAACATACTATCGGCTTTGCCATTGCCATGTATTCCAGGATTTTATTCATGGTGGATTTATCGTTCAATGCATTCTTGGGATCAGGGGCAATACATACATCCGAGGTGGAAAGATATTTTACGAGCTTCTCGTCGCTTACCCTGCCTGTGAATATAACTGACCCGTCAAGCCCGAGGATGTATTTCAATTTCTTCAAATCCTCTATAGAGTCTCCGCTCCCGATCAAGCTGAATAATATGTCATTACGTTTGAATTTATTTATAATAATATCTATCGCGAGAAGAAAATAATCCACCCCGTCCTGCGGGGCCATTACCCCTAAATACAAAACAAGAAATCTCTTGTCTAACTTTAACCCGTTGTCCGGCTCTGTTTTTTTAAGCCTGCTTAAATCAGGGCCTGTCCTTACAATAAAGGCCCTGTCCGGACTCACCCTGCCTCTCGAAACCGCGATGGCCTCGTAGGATTTATTTGTGGCAATAACCCTGTCCGCTGTCTTATAGGTAAGGTATTCGAGCAGTAGGAGGGCCCTGTATAGTAAATCCTTCCTATCTTCTCCGAATTTTGCGAGATACACCTCAGGGCATAGGTCATGCTGGTCGAAAACAAATTTCACCCCAAACACTTTATAAAACAGCCCTATAACAAAAAACGTGTCAGGCGGATTGCATGCGTGTATATAATCAAAACCGTATCTGAAAAATACCCATAGGCTTAATACAAAACTCATTATAAGGCAGTAAGAAAACTCTAAGACAAAACTTAAAACGCTTTTCGTAGAGGGCGGCGAGCTATACCTGTGTATATTAACCCCTTCGATAATTTCAAAGGGGTTTTCATTTTTGAAGCGAGGGCATATTATGCTGACTACAAAACCGGCCTCTCTCATTGCCCTTGCCTCGAGCCACACCCGCCTGTCAAAAGGAACCGAAAGGTTCTCAACCAATATCAGCACCCTGTTTTTCATGATCCCTTTCTTATCATAGCTCTGATATAAACTGCCTGAATTTCCCGTTTTTCTCCCTTGGAATAAAAGCTACCTTTTCTATTGTGATACGCGTGTCTTGCCCTAAATAATTTTTTATCTGGCCTCTTATCTTTGCTTCATCTGAACTGCCAAACCTATTGTCCGTGGCAATTTTAACCAAAATCTCCCCTGCGCTTTCCTGTATAAATTGTGACTCTATTAATCCGTGTATGTTTGCAGAAAGGATACATACCAGCAGCGGCACAAACCTTCTGTCTGATGTTACAAAAAACTGATCTGATGTCCTGCCTTCTATCCCATCAATGCATTGAAAATTCCTGCCGCATTCGCACATACCTGAAGTAAGCCTTGCCACATCCCCTGACCTGTATCTTAATAGCGGCATTGCAAAGTTATTCAGGCCTGTTCCAATGATTTCAAAGTAGTTTTCTTTACAGCGATCAAGGGGCAAAAACTCTGTTATACCGTATTCTGGATACACGTGATATATGCCTTTTTCACACATCCCTATAGCGCTTACCCTTTCTGCCATCCCGTAATGGTCAAAGACCCTCGCATTAAATTGGCTTTGTATAAAATCCTTTTTATACCTTGAGAGGTTATCTGAACTTGTAAATACATATTTAAAACCCAGATTTGCATTTTTCTGCTTTAAAAGTTTTGCAAAAACATAACCAATGGAAGGCACTGTCTCCAGCGCATCAGGCCTGTATCCTGATATCTCTTTTAAATAAAGGCCTATATTCTTTTCTGAAAGGTGATACGCAGACGCCATAAGGGCATTCTGAAAAAAATCATAGCGCCAGTATGGAGGCCTTTTTATTTTTGAACTGACAGCAAGGGTTGAACGCAGAATCACTTTCCTGCCCCCATCTTTAAAACCTGCCCATCTGTATTGCCTCCTGATAATGGCATTCTCAAAATTAATAGAGTATACATCCCTGTATATCTTCAATGGAGAGCCCATGGTGCCGCTCGTAAAAGCAGTCCTTATAAAATTTTTATTCACATTGACTGCCAGAAAATCTTCAGGATTAGCCTGAACATCTCTTCTGGATATGAGCGGTAATTTTTTCAAATCCTCTATGTCCTTTATATCAGAAGGAGATATGTTTAATTTTCTGAAAAGCCTGTTGTAATAAGGCACATTATTAAACGCATGCCTTATGATTATCTTCAATTTCTCTTTCTGAAGTTCTTTTAATTCCTGGCTTGAATACCACTGGCTTTTCTCAAGTTCATCAATCATCCTTTTAAATTGTTTTCCCTCCCTGATTATCTTGCAGGCGAGACCATACCCAAACACAGCAAGCTGTTGTACGCATACAGGGCTATTTATATAA
>PEUD01000027.1:7363-10623 GCA_002780805.1 Candidatus Omnitrophica bacterium CG02_land_8_20_14_3_00__42_8
CGCCTTGCGCTGCCTAAAGTTACCTTACAATTCTCCAAGTTTGCATATATCTGCGCTTGTAGGCAGATAAGCCCTATCCAAGAGTTTAAATACTGTTACATTTACGCCTTCTTCAAACACAATCCCAATGCCTTTTTCCTTATTGCTTTTTCTTGAAACAAGAAATCTCCTGCTTTCGCCTGACTTGATACACGCATCTTCCTCTTCTTTATCATCTGGCGAATCCATAATCCTGAAATAGCTTACAAGAACATCGGCCTTATTATTATTTTTGATCTCTACATGTATAAGCCAGGACTCGTCATCCCAGTTATACCTCAATCTTTTCATAGGCCTCGCTCCTTTTGTACGCTATGCGTATGGGTGTTTGCGCATTGCATTCTTTGCATATGTACATCTTACTGTCTGGTTCAAGCCCAACTTTTGAGGCATTTAAACCTATTCTCTCTACGAGCAGGCTTTTGCAGAACTTGCAATAGGTGTTCACCCCTTCATGCATAAAGACATTCCCTATATAGGGATACTCCAGTCCTGCCTTCAAAGCTATTTGCCTGGCCCTTTCAACAACAGACAGAGGCGTTTTTTCTACTTTAGTATACTGGTAGGAGGGGTGGAAACATACAAAATGCGCAGGCACATTGACATCTAAATTGGCCTTAAACCACTGTATGAACTCTTCAAAATCCTTATCTTTATCGCTTGCGCCTGTTACAACAAGGTTACTCACCTCCAGATGATGCCTCTTGGCCTTGTAAATCTGCTTTACAGCATCTAAGATAGGCTGGGGCCATCCTTTTGTAAATTGCCTATGATACCCGGGATTCACGCTTTTGATAGACGCAGTGAAGATATCCATTACATCCATAAGCGCCTCTAAGGGCTCAGGGTTTATAAACATGGCTGATTTAAACAGGTTTAAAAGCCCATATTTCCTGGCAATCCTTGCTGTATCAATTACAAACTCGATCCATATAACCGGATCGTTGTAAGTCCAAGACAGGATCTTTATATCTCTTTCCAGTGCTGTCTGGACAACCTGCTCAGGCGTATAGTCAAATATGATATCTTCATCAGCATGCTGTATCTGGGAAAATGTCCAGTTCTGGCAATATACGCAAGACAGATTGCAGCCGATATTTCCCAGGGAAAGTATCTTGGCGCCTGGCTCAAAATGAAACACAGCCTCTGTTTCTATAACCTCTTCTGACATGTGGGCTGCTTTCCCATAGCTAATGGCATAAAGAATGCCATCCATATTTTTTCTCACGCCGCAGTAACCCACTTTGCCGTCTTCGATCCCGCACCTCCTGGGACAAAGCCCGCATTGCACCCTCCTGCCTGAAAGTTTTCTGTAAAAAAGCGCTTCATGTTTAGAGTTTAATTTTTCCATAACCTCCTCCTGATATAATGTCTTTTTTATCGAGTTACGCAAAGCAAGCTTTGCGGCTACAACACACGGATGTAGCTGCAGAGTTTACTCTGCCTTATGAATGCACAAATCTATAATTATACGGCCCTTGTAATATTTTTTTGCAACATCCCTGAATTCCTTTAAGCCATGCCCTATAACTATTACCTCAGAGCCTTTTACCGCCTCGTCTATTGTCCTGCATAAAAGCGACGATATATAAGGTATTTCTTTATTTATATATGCCTTGTTTGTTCCCACCAGTTTTGCCATGGATACGTTCTTATCGTATATCCTGAGCTTCAGGCCTTTGCCTATCAGGATCTCAGCCAGTCTTACGAACTGGCTTTCCCTCAGATCGTCTGTGCCGGGTTTGAAACTCAGGCCAAGAAGCCCTATCTTCCTTTTGCCTGTCTTAAGTATCATCCTTGCAGCGTCATCTATCTGGATGTCGTTACTTTCCAGTATCGATCCTATCAAAGGTATATCTATATCTTCTGTCCTTGCCTTGTATAGAACAGCCCTTATGTCCTTTGGCAAACACGAACCGCCAAAAGAAAATCCCGGTTTTAAATACCTCGGGGAAATATTGGATATTCTGTCTTTACAGAAAATCTCCATTGCCTTTATCGGTTCAACGCCCATTTTTTTAGCCATACCAGCCATCTCATTTGCAAAAGAGATCTTCAGGCCGTGAAATGTATTATCAAGATATTTAGAAAATTCTGCTGTTTTTATATCTGTCGCTATAAGTGTTGTTTTTGTAAAACTGTACAATTTCTCCAATATCTCTTTTTCTTTTTTCCCGGCAGTGCCTATTATGGTCTTTGCCGGTTTATAGAAATCCTCCAGAGAATTGCCTTCTCTCATAAATTCAGGGTTTGCGCATATCCCGAAATCCCTGCCTGATTTTCTACCGGAGGACTGTTCCAATATTGGTGTAAGTATATCTTCTATGGTACCTGGAAGGGCAGTACTCCTTATCACGATACTATAAAACCTTCCCAGGCCATTCAATGCCTCTCCTATCTCTCTTACAGCTATTTTCAGATGCTCTATATTAATAGCCCCTGATTCCATTGAAGGGGTTCCTACGCACACCATGCCTATGTCAGTTTTTAAAACAGCCTCTGTTGCAGAAGTGGTGGCTGAAAACCTTTTATTTTTAACACACTTGCATATCAGTTCACCCAGGCCTTTCTCTATTATAGGGCTATGGCCTTTGTTTATCGCATCCACCTTGTGTTTATTGATATCTACACCTATTACAAGATGGCCTTCTTTAGCAAAGCACGCGGCTGTAACCGCGCCTACATATCCCAGCCCGAACACCGCTATCTTCATTTTTCCTTCCCATCCAGCCTTCTGTCATAGGGCAGGTTTAAATCTGCCCTACGGCTTAATTATTTTGTCATTGTTAGAGATTTTTATCTTAGTAACAAAACTTTTATGGCCTTTTGAATAGGCCCTGTTACATATAGTAATTGTCTTTTGTTTTTCGCCAAACTTATCAGAATACCACCCCGCGATAGGCGACTCTGAGCCTTTTAAAATACACGCATCAAAACCCCTGTCTATTTCCATATGCAGGGAACAGGCATGGCTGTTCCCTGCGGCATTTATAATCTTGAATGAACGGATGTTTAATTGTTCTACGCGGCAATCCGGATGCAGATGGTAAAATTGCTCTACCAGGTGCTCTTTTTTAGAGGAGACAATGTCATTTATGATTACTTCTTTCTTAAGCTTATCCAGCGCTATCTCCCTTGAGTGGATAACAGGGTCGCTTAATCTTGTATATCCGGTATGATACCCGCACACCCTGTCAATACCTCCGTTGGGAGACCAGTAT
>PEUD01000107.1:0-472 GCA_002780805.1 Candidatus Omnitrophica bacterium CG02_land_8_20_14_3_00__42_8
GGCTTCTTCTCCGTAACAGGAAGCTTTACAGTCAATGCCCCCAATGCCACGGATATCGTATTAACCTATGACGGCTCTTCTACCTATGAGATAAAATGGGATGTATACGGAGGCGTGCCGAACGCTACATTAAAATATTCAACAACAGGCACAGCCCCTGCAAACCATACCAACACCATAACTACCGTAGCCGCGGTAAATGAATCCTATAACTGGACCATACCTGATAGAATTGGCTCAAACCTCTCCGTAATGGTAATGGATGCTGATAACCCTGCTGTAAATGACACATCTAATAATCCTTTTGCCATAAAAGGAAACATCACGGTAAACTACCCCAACTCATCAAGCGGCAACTGGACAGTAGGGCAAGCCCAATACGTAAACTGGACACCTACAGGTAATTACACAACTAACGTCATTATAGAATACCATAACGGCACCGGCTGGAACACCTTAGGCACACAAGCCC
>PEUD01000107.1:565-3768 GCA_002780805.1 Candidatus Omnitrophica bacterium CG02_land_8_20_14_3_00__42_8
AGACCAATGCCTCCATAAACATAAACAATGAATCCAACACATTCAGAATAATGGGAACCATAGATATAGCTGAACCTGCAGGCGGAGCTACTCTTTACGTAAACGACACCTCTAAATACATAAATTGGACTTCTAACGGAACGGTTACCCCTGTCAACATAACCTATTCTGTAAATAACGGCGGCACCTGGACCATCATAAACGGCAGTGTAACTGCTCAAGCAGGCGAGAACTCCTACCAATGGACACCCATTCCTGACAGGAAGAACGAATCATCATGCCTTGTAAAAATCATCCATAACATTACAGGCATGCTTGATGTAAATGACACAACCGCCGCCTTCAGCATCCTGCCCGTAATAAACGTAACAAAGCCAACTTCCGGCCAGAACGTATATGCAGGCTCAACAAACGCCACGATAAACTGGACATACACAGGCACCCAGATGTCTAGTGTTGACATATACTTCGTGAATGACACAGGTCAGTGGCAGCTATTGCCCAGCGGAGGAGGTGTCTCAGCCGGTTCAGGAGGTAATGGCAGCTTTACCTGGAACCCTGCCCCAAGCTATAAGAAGACGAATACTCAAGTTAGAGTCTGGGATAACGCAACCAATAACGTAACCAATACATCCGCATTATTCAATATCGTAGGTAATGTAAGGGTAACCGCTCCTGACGGAGGCCAGAACTGGCCTGTAGGAAGCTCACAGTTCATAACCTGGTGGAGAGACTCTATAACTTTAGTAAATATATACTTCTCCACAGACGGAGGAACAAGCTGGAATACCCTACAGACCAACTACAACACAACAGGCACAACCCAATGGCCGTGGGATATACCGAATGATACCGAGGTATCCAACAACTTCTACGTCAAGGTAGAAGACGTTGACAATCCCAACGCAACCAATGATACATCCAATGCATCGAGCGGCATAATGAGCGTCTTCGATATAATAGCCCCTGAAAACAGCACCACGCATTACTTAGTTGCCGGCGGCTCTTACGACATTAACTGGAGCTATCAGCCGACAAGCGTGGCCAATAAAACCGCAAACGCTATATTGCAATATTCCACAGACGGCGGAGGAAACTGGTCTGACATACCCGGAGCTAATATAACTACCAACGACGGCTTATTCACCTGGAACAATATAAATGGGACTGTCTTAAGCAAGCAGGCCAAGGTGCGCGTCATACAAAGCGATAACTACAACGCCTCGAATGAAAGCGAAAACGTATTCGACCTAAGAGGAAATCTCACAGTTGACGCGCCCACTAACGGAGATAACCTCACAGTCGCAACTTCTGCAGATATCAACTGGACAAGAGTAGGAAACGTCTCCACCTTAAAGGTAGAATACTCTTATGACGGAGGAAGCAGCTGGAAGACGTTAGGCACAACCATAAATGCCTCTAACCAGACCTGGGACTGGGACATAAACGCAAGCGAGAATACCACTGTTATAGGCAAGATTAAGCTCACAGATGAAGACAACACAAATACCACCTCCACCTCAATCGGCAACTTCTCCCTGAAAGGCAATATCCACGTGGATAAGCCCGATGGCGGTGAGGTGCTTACCTATACCGGGACCGGCACAACCGATATAAACTGGTCGTATAACGGAACAATGGAGAATGTCATCATCTACTACTCCAATAATTCAGGCGCAACCTGGACCACAATAGATACCGTAGAGGCAGTGAATAAAACATATGACTGGACAATACCCAATAACATAAGCGGCAACCTCTCGGTAAAGTTAGCTGACCAGGATGACCCGACAGTAAATGATACATCAAACAGCACATTCGGAATAAAGGGTTCTCTCTTTGTAAACTATCCCAACTCCTCAAGCGGCAACTGGACAGTAGGAGGCGCCCAATACGTAAACTGGACTCCTACAGGTAACTACACCGAAGATATTGTCATAGAATACCATAATGGAACAGGCTGGAACACCTTAGGAACACAGGCCCCGGGAATAAACGGACAACTCCAGTCATTCGCCCTGCCCCAGAACGTGCCTGATGATATAACAACCTCTTGTAAGGCAAGGGTAAAGACCAATGAGACCAACTCCTCCATTAATATAAACAATGAATCCAACACCTATAGGATCATAGGCACGCTCGATATCAGCGCGCCTCAAGGCGGAGCCACATTATACGTAAACGACACCTCTAAATACATAAATTGGACTTCTAACGGAACAGTTACCCCTGTCAACATAACCTATTCGGTAAATAACGGCGGCACCTGGAATATCATAAACGGCAGTGTAACTGCCGCCGCAGGCGAGAATTCCTACCAATGGACACCTATTCCTGACAGGAAGAACGAATCATCATGCCTTGTAAAAATCATCCATAACATTACAGGCATGCTTGATGTAAATGACACAACTGCCGCCTTCAGCATCCTGCCCGTAATAAACGTAACTAAGCCCACTAGTGGCCAGAACCTCTTTGCCGGCTCAGATAACGCCACGGTAAACTGGACATATACAGGGACACAGCTCGCCAATGTAGACATACTCCTATATAACAACACAAGCCAGTGGCAATATATCACTACTACCTCTGTCGGCTCAGGAGGCAACGGTTCCTACACCTGGCCTGTATTCCCGGAGTTTAAGCGCACCAACCGACAGATAAAGGTAAGAGACAACGTAACCCAGAATGTCACCAATGACTCTAGTTTATTTAATGTGGTAGGCAGGCTCATAATCACCCAGCCCAATGAAAGCGTCTCCTGGTGGAGGGTGGGAGATACCCGCTCCATAGACTGGACTCAATCAGCATTAGGTAACGTAGTCCATATCCAATACGCCAATACAACAGGGGGAAGCTGGTATAACGTAACAGATGACCTGCAAAACGCCTCAAACGGCACATATTCCTGGAACATACCGGATACCTTATCAGTATCCAATAACTTCTCTATAAAGCTATCTGACTCTACTAATCCATCTGTAACCTACTCTGCCTCTCCTGAGCTCGACATAGTGGCAAAGTTCAACATAACCGCCCCTGAAAACGGAGATGTGGTAAGGGCAGGGACTAACTATGACGTAACCTGGAATAACACCTCATCAGTAGGAGTCTCAAATGTAATCTTAGAATACTCAACAGCAGGAGCAGGAGGATCATGGACCAACCTCATAAATGAATCAGACCCTAACGCTGTTACTTTA
>PEUD01000004.1 GCA_002780805.1 Candidatus Omnitrophica bacterium CG02_land_8_20_14_3_00__42_8
TAGAAAAACTCTGCCAAAAATGTCAAGGGTCGGGCAAGCCGCTCGGTTTCCCCGCCTTCGGCGGGGACGCCAAAAAAATGGAGGCCTCAATTTCTCCATTTTTTTGGCTAAACCTCGCTCGCCTATAATGACGTCATTATAGGCACTTGCCTTTTTAATCCGCCATAAAACCTGGCGGATTAAAAACCTTCAGCCCTACGGGCTTCAGGCTTGCCTCACCCCTTCGCGACGCCCTGCGGGGTTTACATAACATCGTTATGTAAACTTCCCCTGTTTTATTCGCTCTAACAAAGGCTCGCTCACTATTACACCCTCTCTCACACTCCCTCGCCCCCACACCAATTTGCTTAAAGCAATCACTATTAAATAATTGGTGTGGGGGCGGGGGCTCTCTCCCCCTCTTTTGAGGGGGAGAGAGAAGGTAGATTCTAAATAATTTTCTCACCCCGTTAGAAATTAACAGAAACCTTCAGCGTCTTATTTCTAACGGTTCTCGTCGGTAAAAGGGTAATGGTTTTATATGGATGGGCTTGCGATCGTTTAACTGCGGAGATTTTAGAGCGTCTTTTTTAGGGGTTTATCGTCGGGAAAGCGGTTTTCCCCTAAAGGGAGGCTGCGTACTGCCTTTTTCCGGGTTCCACAGAGGTTGACCTCCGCCCCTACAATGCCCCAGGAATGCCCCTAATTGGCGTTTCTAGAGGGTTTTTGTTAGGTAGGCGGGGTTTTTTTTCCCTTCTCTCCCTTCCTATATGGTAAGAGATAATGGCCGGGACAAAGGTAGTTATACTGCTTATAAGTAGTATGCATCAACCTAAATTTTTGTAATGCGTCAGCCAACGAAAGAAATGGGTATAAATAAAGAACCCACATCGACGAGCGACTTACATAAATTCTAAGTGTTTGCCCCTGTTCACTGACCGGTTACAAATTTTTCAATTTTTCTCTTGACATTGTTTCGTAGTATTGTATAATGAATTAAAGAAGTAATTATACAGTATAAAGAAAGGAGTTTACTCATGTCCAAGTACCAAGACCATAAAGAAAAATACTTACGCTTCAAAAAAGATGCAGAAAACGAAGAACTTTTTATCCCTACTCGCATAGAAGCCTACTTTAATGCCATGCTTCACCTTATAGAGGCAGTAGCTTCTCAACACAATGTCCATATTGACGTGCATAAAAATTTACGAAGAATCCTAGAGAGCAATACTGATGTCTTTGGAGAAGATACTGAAACAGTATGCTCTAATTTTATAAAATTAGAAAAAGATATTAGGCCCGGCCAAGTCTATGGGAGTCGCATTAATGGAGGAAAACTTAAAGAGGCTCAAAAAGCTGTCTCTTTAATCGAGAATATTTGTCTCAAGGATTTAAAATGAAAGAACCTTTAAGAAAATTAGTTTTTGAATTTGCTGAGCTTGTTTCGCAATACAAAATTCTCTACATAATTCTCTTTGGCTCTGTCCTTAAAGAGAAAGAAAGCCGGGAATCAGATGTAGACTTTTTTGTCGTGCTCGATACAATCAAAGATCCTTCTCAATGCCCGGAAAAAGACAAAATCCTCTCTATATCTTCGATGTTAGAAGATCGTTACAACAGAAATATCCAGGTCATTATTACCAATAAAAAATATGATAACCTCGAAGATTATTTTGTTCAAAAAGTCTTTGGTGAAGGTCTTGTCCTCTACGCCAAGAATTTATCCCTTAAACTTAACAACATCTCGCTAAGACCTTATGTATTTATATCCTACGACCTTAAAAAACTTAATCATTCAGAAAAGATGAAACTTAAGAATATCCTCTTCGGCTACAAAACCAAAAAAAGACACAAAAAGAAAGTCTACGTTACTACAAAGCCAGGGCTGGTAAAGAAATTAGAAGGCAGGAAAATAGGAATAGGGACCTTTATGATTCCCAAAGAGAACCTTGCTCAATTAGAGAGTACTTTGAATCGTTTCAACATCCTTTACAAGATAATTGACACTTGGATCTATGGTTAAGACCTGCCGGATAAGCTAGAATTCCTTTTGAATGTCGCAAAAGTCCAGAAATTCCCCTTTATTTTATGCTCAATCCCCTTCCCCAACGTCGCAAAAGAATTACTTTTGCGACAGTCGGTTAACGTTTTGCGGATAAAAGAAGTTGCCGAAGGCAATTTGGGGAAATCTTTGATTCCCCTTTTATCCGCTGTTAGGCGCCTGTGCCGTGCCATATCACTTAATTTTAAATTCTTTTGGTAATTTGAAAATGAAAATAGAAATAATCAAAAAAACTGCAACTAATAAATCAACGACCACCCATAAATCTCTGCCCAGGTGTAAAGGGATTAAAGGATTGAAAATAAGTGCGATAAAACCAAAAACCCAAGTCCAAGATTGTCTCTCACTTTTATATGCTAACCAAGATAGATAAACTGTTGTTCCAAAAACGACTAAACGAAGCAATGTAAAAAATCCATATGGCCAGCTACTAAACATTGCTAAAAATAAAAAAGTGGCGGAAATAATAGTTGCGATATTTTTCTTTTTATTGAATTCCATTTATTCGTCTTTTGATGAAATACCGGCAATAATAAGACCAACTATGCCTATTCCCCAAACCATAAAATAAAAAGTCGGGAAGACACCTTCAACAATCCAGAAAACTAAAGGAAATATAACAAGTCCAGGAGCAAGAATAAAAGCCAAAATAGTGCCCAAAAAACCAAGCCATTTACTCATCGCCATTAGCCAAAAGATAAACATCAAAATTCCTGCCCCTATCCAAAGTAGATAACCGATAATTTTGCCAATTGTTCTCATGTTTTTCTCCTTAATAATTAAATAATTTCATTATATCCGACCCAGAATAATGAAATATTTTCGTTATTAGTAAAGATAAAATGATAAATAATAATAACGCCACAATCAAACCAAGAATAAATTTATATAATGGTGGAATTATAATGAATATTTTATCTATGGTTTTCTTGTACCAATTCCATTGAAATCGCTGCCTCTTCCAAATTTTACTACTTATCCAACAAATCAACAACCACCAGATGAAACTTATAAATGCATAGTAAATAATAATCTCAAAGGCATTTATAAATTTTATTAGCCCGCCACCCAAGTCCAATCCTGATAATCTATATGGCAAATCAGCTAAATACAGAACGATAAAAATAATTGTCGCTATAGGATGATGATAAAATTTTTCTTTTAGTGTTTCGGATGTAAATTTTGATGCCACCCAAGTTGCTATTAGCCACTGAATAAAATAAACGACTGGTATTGCAATTATAAAAAACCAAACACTCAAATTATATATTTCTAAAAATGTTTCTTTACCGGCAAAGTAAAAAATTAAAGTTCCGACAAAGCGGTAAAAAAAGAGGAAACCCAAAGTAAAGGTTATAACCTGATACTTTTTAATTCGAGCTAAAAAGATATTTTCGTTTTTCTCGGATGTAATTGATGTTGTAAATTCGTCCATATAAACTCCTTATTTTTAGGCACGGCATGGCGTATAACTTAAAATAACCGAACTATTTCGTCTATGCCCCCAAATTATCATATTTTGCGAAGTACTTCACTCCCCAAACTCCACCTCCTGCTGCACCCTCAAAGCGTCCTCCTGCGTCAGTGTAGATAAATACCTCAGCGTCATCGCTGGCGTGTTATGCCCTAAATGATACTGCAGCGCCTTAGGGTTTCCGGTCTTGCGAAGCCGTATAATCGCGTCTGAATGCCTTAACAAATGCGGAAATACCCTCTTTTCGAGCCCTGAGGCCTCTCTGGCTTCGTTTAGGATCTGCCAAGCCCTTGACCTATTTATATCAAAAAACCTCATCCTTGGCTCAATCTTAGCCCTGTAGGCGTATGATTCTAGCTTGTCCTTAAGATTAACCGGCAAAGCGACCATCCTTCGCTTTTTCCCCTTCCCCATTATCTCCATGGCCGGCCTTCCCTCAAAATTCCGTATCAATGCCGGGGTAA
>PEUD01000017.1:0-4094 GCA_002780805.1 Candidatus Omnitrophica bacterium CG02_land_8_20_14_3_00__42_8
ACTGCTTCAGCTTAAAAGTTTCACCCCCTTCTTCGCATAGATTAAAGCTGTCTATAGCGGTATACGCTTACTTGTAAACGTTTTCCTTCTTATTAATAAAAAAGTATACCTTATATATATATAAATGTCAAGACTTTTGTGCTTTTTGCGCGGAGCTATGCTCCGCTACTCCGATACGCGTTTGGAGTAGCGAAGCGAACGCAGTGAGCTTCGCGCTATTATACTATTTATATTCTTTTGAGCTCAATTTTTCCGCCTTTATCGGCCTTGATTTCGGAGAAAGCGCTATGGTAACCCTGCTTTTCCCGCCTTCAGGCTGTATGGTAATTATACAGCTTTCATCCGAATTCTCGTAGTTTAAAACCTTCCTGTCATATTCTATGATGTTCACAATGTCCCAGTTAGACATAGCCATCTGCTCTTTATAAAACGCCAGTACCTGCTCAGCATTCTGTCCGCCGTAATATTTTAAAAGAGCAACTCTCGATTTATCATTCTGGAAAGCAAAAGATTCTTTGTCCAGTATTCTAAAACCCACAGGAACAGGGATGTCATCAAACTTGAGGATCGGCGCGACGGAAAGAGAAACTTTATTTTGTTCAGCGCTCCCTGTTGATTCGCTCTTAGGCAATGTAACGCAGCCTGCAATTAAAAAAAGGAACAAGAAAAAAGGAACAAGAAACAAAGTCTTTAGACTATGCATACAATCCTCCTAATATTGTTCGAGCGGACATTCTGACTATTCATGCAAACCCAGCCGAGAACTTCTCGACTCTGCTCATATGATATGTTTTCATGGTCGCTCGAAGAATATGTTACTACATTATTTTACCGGTGTCAAGCAAGACCAGCTGCTAATTCTTCCGAATTTTTAAAAACCTGCAAGATTTCCTTTTTATCAAGGCCTGCGCCGAGAAGGACCTCTTTCGCGAAATCTTTTGTGATAAGGTTTTCAGGCGTATGCGTATCTGTATTTATAACAAGTTTCGCTCCCGCGAGCCTCGCCATCTTAACCACATGTCCGTTAGTAAGCGAATGGCCCTTACGGGCCGTGATTTCAAGATATATGTTTTTACCTGCCGCAAGCAACGCATCTTCCATCGTTATAAGCCCTGGATGCGCAAGAATGTTTATATCTGAAAGAAGCGCTTCTTTATTCGTGCCTTTAATGACAGGCTCAACTATTGTCTCGCCATGCACAAGAACCAGCTTTATGCCTTTTGACCGGACAAATTTCGCGGTGCCTTTTATCAGCTCAATAGGCATATGAGTGATCTCAACTCCCGGGATTGCAGTTATCTTCCAGTTTTTATTTATGTCTTTACACGCGTTTAGAATCCCGGGGATTACAAAGTCCATGTTGGAAGAATCCACGTGGTCGGTTATCCCTATGACTTTATAGCCTTTTTCATGGCCCCGCCTCGCCAGTTCAGTCGGCAGTAACTCCCCATCGCTCAATAACGTATGTGTATGTAAATCAATCATGTTTTCCTCTCTAAGTATACACTCTGACATTGTCAGAAGTGTAACATTTGATGGCGTTCTGCTTCGCTCTAGGGTATACACTTAAGCTCGCTATGACGAGCTACGCAGAACTTGCCATTCTGCGAAGCCCGTCATGATTACCCTCAAATATACCCTAGGGCGAAGCAGAATGGCGTCCCAGGGGCGATTTGAACGCCCGACCCCAGGTTTAGGAAACCTGTGCTCTATCCATCTGAGCTACTGGGACATTCGCAGTGTTCTTAGTTGACAAACTGACAATGTCAGAGTGTCAACTAATATTGAATCATGGAATAGACCGGGAAATCGCTTAATTTGGAACGGCCTTTTAAATCTTTTAATTCTATAATAAAAGCGATCTCCGCGATTTCGCCTTTTAGTTTTTTTACAATATCTATTACCGCGCCAAGCGTCCCGCCCGTAGCCAGCAAATCATCTATCAACAAAACCCTTGCCCCTGGTTTTATCGCATCCCGGTGGGCCTCCAGTATATCTTCTCCGTATTCCAGAGAATAAGCTGCCTTGTATGTTTTATGCGGGAGTTTCCCTTTTTTTCTGACAGGGACAAATCCTGCCCTTAATTTATAAGCCAGGGCCCCGCCAAAAATAAAGCCGCGGGATTCCACGGCAAGGACCGCGTCTATCTTTTTATCGGCATACCTGTCTGCCAGGCCGTCAATAACTTCTTTGAATTTTTCCTTATTGCCGATAAGAGTCGTTATATCCCTGAAAAGAATTCCTTTTTTGGGAAAGTCCGGGATATTGCGTATGTATTTTTTTAAATCGTCCATAATAGCCTCTTATGTTTATTTGGGTGCACAAGCGCACAAGGGACAAGGGCACAAGTAAAAACTTTAAATCCATGGATTTTATATTTTCTTATGCGCTTGTGCTCTTATGCCCTTGTGCACCCACATATTTCTCTCTTAATATTCTCCCATTTCTCCGGTCTGCTGCATTATAAAAACGCGCAATTTTTCAAGCGCCGCGCTTTCTATCTGCCTGACCCTTTCCCTGGTAATGCCGAACATCTTCGCTGTTTCGCCCAAGGTATGAGTAACGCCATCGCTCAACCCAAATCTGAGAGCGAGTATCTTTCTCTCTCTTTCATTCATCCGGTCAAGCAGTTGAACCACTCTTTCGCGGCGAAGAATATCAGTAACATTGTCCACAGGAGACATGCTGGAATCATCTTCTACAAGGTCTATAAACTGCCCCGCGCTTTCGTCGCCTATGGGCGCGTCAAGGGAAGAAATCTTGGCGGCTGCCTCGCTTATCTCGCGTATCTTCCTTATGGGAAGCTTCATCAGCTTGGCAACTTCTTTTGTCTTGGGCTTCCTCCCATATCTCTGAGTCAGCTGTTCAGTAACCCTTTTCCACCTGTTGATTATCTCTGTCATGTAAACAGGTATCCTGATGGTCTTGCCCTGGTTCGCGATGGCCCTCGTAATATATTGCTTTATCCACCACGCCGCGTAAGTGGAAAATCTGTAGCCTTTATGCGGATTATATTTTTTAACCCCTTTCATGAGGCCGAGATTTCCTTCTTCGATCAGGTCCATCATCGGAACGCCTAATTTCGAATACCTCTTGGCAATATTGACTACAAGCCTGAGATTGGCCTGTATCATCCTTTTCCTGGCATGCATATTGCCCATCCTGATCTTTTTTGACAAGAACACCTCCTCTTCCGCGGTCAGTAGAGGCGTGTCCTTTATTGCCCTGAGGTATAATTTTATAGCATCCATATATTTTAATGCGCGGAGCTTCGCGTTATTTTTTCTCTTTTGCCGCTGCCTGGGCAGCTGCAAGCCGCGCAATCGGAACCCTGAAAGGCGAACAACTTACGTAGTTCATGCCGGCCCTGTGGCAGAATTCCACTGATTCAGGCTCTCCGCCGTGCTCTCCGCAAATGCCTGCCTCCAGGTCTTTGCGCGTTTTTCTTCCGCGCTCAATAGCTATCCTTATGAGTTCCCCGACACCGTCCTGGTCAATTGTCTGAAACGGGTCGTTAGGCAGAATATTCTTCTCGAGATACGCAGGAAGGAATCCAGCCATGTCATCCCTTGAAAAACCAAAGCTCATCTGGGTAAGGTCATTGGTGCCGAAAGAGAAAAACTCAGCGTCTTCGGCAATGCGGCCTGCCATAAGAGCGGCCCTCGGGATTTCAATCATCGTGCCAAACATGTAAGGTATTTTCTTCACCTTATATTTAGCGATAACCTGCCGGTAAATTTTTTCCACGAGTTTTTTCTGGTCTACCAATTCATTCTTATCGCACACGACAGGGATCATTATCTCAGGAGAAACCTTCTTGCCGGCCTGAATAAGCTCGCACGCTGATTCAAATATCGCGGCCACCTGCATCTCAGTTACTTCCGGATATGTAATTCCCAATCTCACCCCGCGATGGCCCATCATGGGATTTGACTCGCGCAGATTCGCAGCCCTCTTTTCCAATTCTTCGATTGATATATTCAGGCTAACGGCGAGTTCTTTTAACTTCGCTTCCTCGTGCGGTATAAACTCATGAAGAGGCGGATCCAGAAGCCTTATCGTAACAGGGGATCCTTCCATTACCTCAAGGGTGC
>PEUD01000017.1:4193-12946 GCA_002780805.1 Candidatus Omnitrophica bacterium CG02_land_8_20_14_3_00__42_8
GGGCTTCCGAACCTTTACCGTAAAACATGTGCTCTGTCCTGAAAAGGCCGATGCCTTCAGCGCCGAATGAACGGGCTTTTTTCGCGTCGGCCGGAGTCTCGGCATTGGCCCTGATTTTTAATTTCCTGACGGAATCGCATATCTTAAGGAATTTATTGAAAACCTCGTTTTCTTCTGCCGCGTCCATCATCGGAAGCTTTCCTTCATACACGTAACCTTTTGTCCCGTTAAGCGTAATCCAGCCGCCTTCCTTGAAAGTTTTTCCTGAGGCAGAAAATTGTTTTGCTTCTGAGTTGACTATTATGCCTCCGCAGCCTACAATGCAGCACTTTCCCCAGCCGCGCGCAACAAGGGCCGCGTGCGAGGTCATGCCGCCTCTCACCGTAAGTATTGCCTCGGCCGCCCTCATGCCTTCAACGTCTTCAGGATTTGTCTCTTCGCGGACAAGGATTGTATTTTTACCTTCCTTTTTCCACTTCACAGCATCTTCTGCCGTAAATACCGCCTGGCCGACCGCGCCTCCCGGGCCCGCGGGCAAACCCTTAGCGATAGGCTTGCTCAATTTTTCTGTCTTAGGGTCTATTATAGGATGCAGTAATTCATCCAGCTGATCTGGAGTAACCCTCATGACAGCTGTCTTCGCATCTATGAGTTTTTCTTTTACCATGTCCACTGCCATTCTTACAGCAGCAGGGCCGTTTCTTTTTCCTGAACGGCACTGAAGCATGAATAGCTTACCTTTCTCAATGGTAAATTCAATGTCCTGCATGTCTTTATAATGTTTCTCCAGCCTTTTTCTTATGTCGCAGATTTCCTTATAAATCGCGGGCATGAATTTTTCAAGCATTACAAGCTCTTTATTGTGCTCGCTTGTAGAATACTCGTTTATCGGGGCGGGCGTCCTTATGCCGGCTACAACGTCTTCGCCCTGCGCGTTCACAAGATACTCGCCGTAAAAACCGTTTTCTCCGTTGCCAGGATTCCGGGTAAACGCGACGCCCGTGGCGGAATCATTGCCCATGTTCCCGAAAACCATTGCCTGCACGCTTACCGCGGTGCCCCATCCATCAGGGATGTTTTCAATCCTTCTGTAAGAAATGGCACGTTTGCCGTTCCATGACGCGAATACAGCGCCTATGCCGCCCCATAACTGTTCGTAAGGGGCATCCGGGAAATCTTTTTTAAGTACCTCTTTTATTTTCTTTTTAAATTCCGCGCAAAGTTTTTTCAAATCCTCGCCATTCAGGTCAGTGTCATTCTTCACGCCTTTTTTATGCTTCACGCTGTCCATTATTCTTTCGAGCTGTTTGCGTATCCCCATGTCAGCCTCAGGCTCAATACCCGCCGCCTTTTCCATCACGACATCGGAATACATCATTATAAGGCGCCTGTACGCGTCATAAACAAATCTCTCGTTCCCTGTCTCTCTTATAAGGCCCGGGATTGTTTTCTCCGTAAGGCCTACGTTTAAAACCGTCTCCATCATGCCCGGCATGGATTTACGGGCGCCTGAACGCACAGAAACAAGCAAAGGGTTGCCGGCATCGCCGAATCCTTTATTCATTATCTTCTCGACCTTTGCCAGATTTTTCTCTACGTCTTCCCTGAGCCCCTTGGGATATTTTCCTTTATTCTCATAATAGTAAGCGCATATCTCTGTAGTGATCGTAAATCCGGGAGGGACAGGCAGTTTTAAATCCTTATGCCCTGCCATTTCCGCAAGGTTAGCGCCCTTGCCTCCCAGGAGATTTTTCATACTTTCGTTTCCGTCCGCTTTCCCGCCGCCAAAGAAGTAAACCATTTTGTTCATCTTTAAAAGACCCCTTTCTAGTATCGCTGAACCACGCGGAAGCAGTTGCTCGTTTCACTCGCAACTGACACAGAACTACGCTGAAACTAAACTCTAACTTCAGCGTTTTTCCGCGTCCGTTCCGAACAAAGTGAGGAACAGCTTCCGCGTAGTTCCGCGATTACCTAATAATTATTTGTGGTAATAAAGCCAGATCCGCCACATCAAGAGTGTATAGTTTATTAATAGCCTGCATCATCGCAAGCCTGTTTTCGCGGAGAGAGCTGTCTTCCGCGTTCACAAACACTTTGTCAAAAAACTTATGCAGGGCTTCGAAAAACACGTCTCCGTAAACCCTGGTAGCCTCTTCGTATTTCTCTTCCTTTATTAAATTTTCTATTGCCCGGCTGTTGGCTGTGTACGCCTTCCACACATCTTTTTCCAAGGCCTCCTTTAAAAGGGCCTCATTTACAGCTCCGAGCTTTTCGCCTTTGGCGCCTTTTAAAATATTAGATGTCCTCTCGCAGACCTTGGCTGTTCTTAAAAAATATTTCTCGGAGCTTATCCCTGAGAGCGCCTTTACTCTTTTAAATACGCCCACTATATCATTGCAGTCTGATTTAAGGACTGCCTGTTTTAATTCACTGGGCATGGTATCCGGCGTCAAAAATTCAAGTCTTTCCTTTATGTAATTAACCACCTTTTTTTCTAATTCTTCCTGAGATATTGCAGTGGGCGGCCGCGGCCGCCCCCTGCACTGTTCCTGAGTATTGTATAACCTTATTGCCTCGTGAATCAAACCGCTTAAATCTATCCTAAATCCTTTATGTTTTATAATCTGAATCAGGCCCTGGGAATTTCTTCTGATTCCAAACGGATCAAAACTTCCTTTCGGCTCTATACCGCTCCCCAAAAGGCCGACTATGTTATCAATCCTGTCGCTTATCGCAAGTATCGCGCCTTCCGTTGTCTCGGGAAGATGGCCGTCCATGCCTTTTGGAAGATAGTGCTCTTTTATGGCTATCGCTACGGATTCTTTTTCTTTGCTTTTAAGGCTGTACTCCATGCCCATTACGCCCTGGAGGCTGGGGAACTCGCCCACCATCTGGGTAACAAGGTCTGTCTTGCATAGATACGCCGCTCTTTTAATGTCCTCTTTCCCAACAGCGCTTACGCTCAATCTATCGGAGATAAACGATGAAAGTTCTTCAAGCCTTTGAATTTTTTCGAACATGTTACCTAAATCCTTATGAAAAATCAAGTCTTTTAATTTCGGCGTCAGGTCTGAAAACGGCTTCTTAGTATCTTCGTCATAAAAGAACAGGCTGTCCTTGAGCCTGGCTTCTAAGATATTAGCGTAAACCTTCTTCATCTTTCCTGTGTCCCGGCCCTTTCCGTCGATTATGGCGATAAATTTATTAACGAGCCTGCCATTTTTGAAAAGAGGGAATATCCTCTGATACTTGGACATGCTGGCAGCAAGGACGTCTTTCGGGACCGCAAGAAATCTCTTGTCAAAATCCCCTGCCAAGATTACCGGAGATTTTACCATGAAAGTAGTCTCCTCAAGCAGGTTCTCGTCACTATATTCATCCAGCCCAAGCTTTTTTTGAGCCGTGCTGATCATTTTTTCTATCTCTGATTTTCTTTTATCCTGATCCAGGATATACGATTTTTCCAGTTTTTTAAGATACGCCTCTACTGACGCGGCCTTGACAAGCCTGGCCGGCGCGTTACCGATTTTAATATTTATATTTTCCCTGCCCAGTAAGGCCAGGATAGATTCTATGGGCCGGCCGAATCTGGCGCCTGAATCGTCCCACTTCATGGTCTTTGGAAAACTTATTGATTTTATGATATCAGGCACGATATCCTGCAGGACTTCTTTCGCAGGCCTTGATTTTATTTTCCTGACGACAAATACATATTCGCCTTTTGGCGTTTGTTTTATCTTTAAATCCTTTACGTCCGACCCCTGGTTCTTTGCGAATCCTATAGCCTGAGGCGTAGGTTTATTATTTTCGTCAAACGCTATTCTTTTTGGAGGGCCGCTTATCTCCCGGGAAAGCTCTTCCTGTTTCAATGACATGTCTTTGACGCGGCAAATGAGAACAGCAGCTGTCCCGAATACGGTGATATCCCCATGCGCCATGCGCTCTGCTTTAAGCCTTTCAATAAACGCGTTTTTCAGCTTATCCAGGGCAGGCCTTACATAACCCGCGGGCAGTTCTTCAACATTAATCTCCAGCAAAAAATCTTTCATAATTACATAATTACCTTTGTAAGTTGACACTCTGACAATGTCAGAGTGTCAACTTACGGCTTATTGTCCAGGTAGAGTTCGGCGCAGCGCTTGGCAAGGCCGCGGACCCTCGCGATATAACGCGGCCTCTCGTTCTGGCTTACCGCGCCTCTTGCGTCCAGCACGTTAAACGCGTGTGACGCCCTAAGGACAAAACTATACGCGGGATATACAAGCCCTTTGTCCGCCAATCTATTCGCTTCTTTTTCAAAATATTCAAACATCTTCGCGTATATCTCTATATCGGCTTCTTCAAAATTATACTTTGAATATTCTATTTCCTGCCGCCTGTGGATATCCCCGTAAGCCACGCCGTTATGCCACTCCAGGTCAAATAAATTGAATTTTTCCTGGATAAACATACATATCCGCTCAAGGCCGTAGGTTATTTCGCACGGCACAAGATCCAATTCTATACCTGCCACCTGCTGGAAATACGTAAACTGCGTAATCTCCAGGCTATCGAGCCACACCTCCCAGCCAAGGCCTGACGCGCCCAGCGTAGGCGATTCCCAATCGTCTTCCACAAATCTCACTTCATGAGCCTTTATATCAACTCCCAGAAATTTAAGGCTGTCCAGATAGATCTTTCTTATCTCGGGCACTGTCGGTTTTATAATCACCTGGTATTGATAATAATGCTGAAGCCTCAAAGGATTATCCGCATATCTGCCGTCGCAAGGCCGCCTTGAAGGCTGGACATACGCGGCACGCCACGGGTCTTTCCCGAACGATTTGAAAAACGTGGCGGGATGAAACGTGCCTGCGCCGACCTCTGTATCCAGCGGCTCAACAATAAGACAGCCCCTGTCTGACCAGAACTTATTCAGCTTCTCAATAACTTCCTGGAATGTCAATTTTTTCATGCTTCTCCCTCTCTAAGTTTACACTCAGACTGTATCGTAATCCTCTCTGCTGAATTATAATACACAATATATTGTAGCTGCCCAATTTACCTGTCCCGAGCGAAGTCGAGGGATTGGGCAACCTATTTTGTGCCTGATAAATCAGGCGGCTACATTATGACACAGTCTGACTTTGACATTGTCAGAGTGTCAACTTATTTGGTTTTCAAGGTAGCGCTGGCACGCGAATGCCGCGGTGGCGCCTTCTCCAGCTGCAGTAACTACCTGCCTAAGTAATTTTTTACGGCAATCGCCGGCCGCGAATATGCCTGCCTTTGAAGTCAGGCAATTGTCATCTGATATTATATAGCCTGCCTCATCCAAAGGCACTGCATCTTTTAAAAACCCCGTGTTAGGCGTATATCCTACGCATATAAAAATCCCGTCGCAAGAAAAATCCGTTATGGCATTGGTTTTCACGTTCTTTATCTTCACGCCGGCAACCTTACCGGAGCCGGTAATCTCTGTGACAACAGAATCCCACGCGATTTCTATCTTCTTATTCGCGAATGAGCGTTCCTGCAGGATCTTTGTCCCGCGCAACGCGTTTCTTCTATGTATAACAGTTACCTTTTTCGCGAATCTTGTCAGAAAAAGCGCTTCTTCAAGCGCTGTATCTCCCCCTCCGACCACGACCACTTCTTTATTTTTAAATAACGCCCCGTCACAAGTAGCGCAATAAGATACGCCCCTGCCCCTGAATTTATCTTCGCCTGGGACATCCAATCTCTTGGGGCTCGCGCCCGTGGCAATGATAATCGACGAGGCAGTATAAGTCTTATCCTCTGTTACTATCTGCCAGCCTGGCTTAGTTTCTTTGATCTCTTTTACTTCAGCCGCGATAAATTCTGTCCCGAACTTTTCAGCCTGCTTCTTGAATTTCTCTATTAATTCAAAACCATTCACGCCTTCAGGAAATCCGGGATAATTTTCAATGTGGTCTGTGGTGACAGCTTGACAGATGACAGAAAAACTCTCAATCAGGAGCGTCTTAACCCTTGCCCTTGAGGCATATATGCCTGCAGTAAGGCCTGCCGGCCCCCCGCCGATAATAATAAGATCGTAATCCATAAGTAGATAGATTATACCAAATTCCGGGCAGGTTTAGGAGAAATATCTTTCTATTTCAGTTTCCATATAATAAAAGCGCCTGAAATGCTCAGGATACCGGCATATAAAAATCCTGCCGCGGGTGAAACATACGCCCACAATAAACCCACGATTATACTTGAAACAAAATCTCCGATTCCGTTAACTGTCGCCAGCGCTCCGTAGCCGGTTGCTTTTAGGTCACTAGGCAGAAGCTCTGAGGCAATGGTCCTCTCAAGCACGTCTTCAGAGGCAATATATATTCCTCCTAAAATAAATAAACCCGCCAAATACCAAAATTTACGCACGATAAATATAAATCCCGCGCACATAACCGCCGACAACACGTATCCCATCGAGAGCATCTTTCTTTTATCTAAAGAATCGCTCAGACGGCCTATGGGAAAAGATACGCCCGCATAAAACACATTATGAATGATATAAAGCATGATCGATGATGAAGCCGCTATGAAAGGCCCATAGATGGGTTTTAAAACCTGACCAGCCATTAATATAAGAAGGGTATGAGAAAAATCACCTGAGCCAAATACTCCTACTCCTATTAAGTAGCGTTTAAATTTATCAGGAAGCATACGCAAAGTAGGCAGAAATCTAAGATGCGGTGCAGGTTTTTCCGCAACTTCTCTGACTAAAAATAAAAACGCCGCTACAGATAACAATCCCGGAATAAGAGTCATCCAGAATATCTGCCGATAATTAAACATGGTAATTAATAAAAATGCCGCTAAAGGCCCCGCAATGGCTCCTAAAGTATCCATTGTCCTGTGAAATCCAAAGGCCTTGCCTGCGTCTTCTTTTTCCACGGAAGCTGACAGCATCGCATCGCGCACAGGCCCTCTAATGCCACGGCCAAACCAGCTGATAATCCTGCCCGCTAAAACCTGCGGCCATATAACCGCCAGGGCAAAAGAAGCTTTTCCAGCGGCAGTCAGAAAATACCCGAGAACAGCTATGCCTTTTCTGATGCCTTTCTTATCGGAATAATATCCTGCCCCAAGCTTTGCAAAAGACGACACCGCGTCCGCAAAACCTTCAATAGTCCCCAATAATGCGGCTGAAGCGCCTATACTCGCAAGAAATGCCGGTAAAATAGCCGTGGCCATTTCGTGACAGAAGTCGCTGAAAAAACTTGCTGCGCTCATACCGACCAAATTCTTATTCAACCATTTTTTTGGCATAAGCTATTTTTTAATGACATCCGTGCTGAGCGCAGGAATTAGATATTGTGATTTCTTTGAGCGAATTCTGCTTAAACTCATTTACAATATCTTCTACTGTCCCTGGATGCGCCATATATGCTTTTATTCCGCTTTCGTTTAACTTCTGGACCGCTCTCATACCCATGCCGCCGCAAACTACCGCGTCAACTTTCTTGCCGTTTAAAGCATTCATTGGATGACATGTTCCATGCGCATGATGCTGGTTGGAATTATCAATTACCTCCGCTGTCTTTTTTTCCGTATCATAGATAGTGAAATATGGAGCACTGCCGAAATGGCTATACGCCTGAGCATCTTTACCCTTGTTAGTTTCTGTCGGAATACATATCTTCATGTTCCCATCCTTTTTTTATGCGATACTGCCTGTATTTCATTAGCTTTATTTAAAATCCTCTTATTCAAACTGCAAAGCCTTAATAGGATCTAAAAGAGCTGCTTTCCTTGCCGGATACACACCAGAAAATATCCCTATAATAAAAGTAGAAAGAAGTGATGCTGCTATGGCATTTATCGGAATTATAAACGGCCATTTCGCAAAAAAAGCTACAGCCATAGAAACTATAATTCCTATAATCACGCCTATCACCCCGCCTCCGATACTCAAAATTAAGGCCTCAGAAAAAAACTGAAAAAGAATATCTCTCTGTTTAGCGCCTACTGCTCTCCTTATGCCGATTTCTTTTGTCCTTTCTTTAATAGAAATGAGCATGACGACCGAAATACCAATCCCTCCGACTAAGAGAGAAATAGCTGCAATGCTTCCAATAAGAAGCGTGAATGCCTTGCTGCTTTCTTTTTGCATTTCCAGAACCGTTGTTTGATTCTGAATGGTAAAATCATCTGCTTTGGCCTCTTTTATATGGTGCTGTTTCCGCAGAATACTGCTTATTTCTTTTTCGGCTTGATCCATTAAACCGCTGTTCTTTACTTTTACGTATATCGCATTAATATACGTTAAGTTAAAAACCCTCCTCAATGCGGTTTTGACTGGAATAAATATCTGATCATCTTGATCCATGCCATTAACATCCAATCCTTTGGAAGATAAAACTCCGATTACTTCAAAAGGAACATTACCTATGCGAATAATTTTCCCAACAGGATCCTGCCTTTCGAATATATTGTTCACAACTGTCTGCCCCACAACCGCTACCCTGCGGAGGCCTTTGTCTTCGTCCTCATCAAAAAATCTTCCTTGACTAAGAGTGTAATTTTGCACCTCAACAATATCAGGGGTCGTCCCGACAATATTAGTCTTTGTGCTAAGATTTTCAAATTTCACCTGTAATTTTTTAGTTTGCGCGGGGGCAATATACTTAACGCTTTCGGCTTCGTTTAGAATACTATCCGCGTCTTTCAATTCAAGGGTCGTAACTGCTTTAACCTGCCGGGCTCTGCCTGCTATAATTTTAACCTGCCCCGCATTA
>PEUD01000017.1:12990-13313 GCA_002780805.1 Candidatus Omnitrophica bacterium CG02_land_8_20_14_3_00__42_8
CTTTTCTTCTGTCCCCTTTCCAATTGCAACCATGATGATAACTGCGCAAACACCTATAATAATCCCCGAGAGAGAAAGGATTGTCCTTACTTTACGTTCCAATAAAATTTTCTTGGAGATTAATATGTTTTTGACTATCTTCATTTTTGGCTTAATGCAGTCGCCGGATCAAGCGCAGCTGCTTTCTTAGCAGGGTAAATACCAAAAAATAATCCTATGAATGTAGAAAATAAAAAGGCAATCGCAAAAGACTGCCAAGTAATGCTAATCGGTTTCCCTGAAAGTTTAATTAAGAAGGCTACGACAATTCCCGCGCCAACACC
>PEUD01000009.1:0-3374 GCA_002780805.1 Candidatus Omnitrophica bacterium CG02_land_8_20_14_3_00__42_8
GTGTAATGATTGGGATGTAATTTATGCAGAAGACTACAAAGATAGATTATTAGCAATGAAAAGAGAAAGATTTTTTAAAACAGGAGATGGAAGAAAAGTTTTAAAATTCAAAGGTATTTTAAGGTAGACGGCCGCCACTAATACTTCGGCGGCCGTTCGCCGATGTTTTAATGGCGAACGGGGCGTGGCGCAGTTGGCTAGCGCACTTGAATGGGGTTCAAGGGGTCGCTGGTTCAAATCCAGCCGTCCCGACCATTCTGCTTCGCTCTTAGAGTATATGCGTAAGCTTGCATGACGAGCTACGCAGAATGGTTCTGCGAAGCTCGTCACGGGTTTTTAGATTTATACCCTAGGGCGAAGCAGAACAAAAAGCATAAAAGGCAGCATTATTATGGACAATAAACATGGAATCCCATCCGACAATGCAGGGTTTGAACGAAGGAAATTTGAAAGAGTGCTTGGAAGTTATATTGTTTCATATGCACCTTTAAAGAAGGAAGAATTGAAATTCGACATCTCTCAGACCAGAAATCTGAGCGAATGCGGGTTATCATTCATTTCTGGCAGGAAATTTGAAAAAGGCGTTATATTGAAAATCAAACTTAGGTTACCTGAATTTACAGATTATGTTGTAGTAAGGGCGCAGGTTGTTAATTCAGGACAGCTCTCGAAAGGCCCGATAAATTTAACCAGTTCGAAATTTATAGATTTAGAACAAGGTGTGAGGGACGCCATAAAAAGATTGGTGAATCATGTATAATAAAATAAATATTGGTTTAATAGGTTTTGGGACTATAGGATCCTGCGTGGCAGAGGTTTTGATGGAGCGCAGGGGCCTTTTATTGAAACGCTCCGGAATAGACTTTAATCTTTCATTAGTCTGCGACAAGGACCTCTCTTCAAAAAGAGGCGTTAATATTCCTAAAAGTATGCTTACCAAAGACGCTGACAGGGTGATAAATAGCCCTGATATTCATATTGTTGTTGAATTGATAGGCGGCATTCATCCTGCGAAAGAGATAGTGATGAAGGCGTTGTCAAAGGGCAAGCATGTGGTGACCGCGAATAAATTGCTTCTGGCGTCTGAAGGCGTGGATATCTTACAAAAGGCCGGGGAATTAAACAGGGAAATATATTTTGAGGCGAGTGTTGCCGGAGGAGTTCCCATCATAAAAGCCATACGCGAAGGCATGGTGGGCAATAGATTTTCCAGCGTCTTCGGCATCCTGAACGGCACTTCAAATTACATCTTATCCAGCATGTCAAGCGAAGGTTCAAGTTTTAAAACCGCCCTTAAAGAGGCGCAGTCAAAAGGCTATGCTGAAAAATTGCCTTCTCTGGACATAAAAGGCCTTGATTCCAGCCATAAGCTTGCGATACTTTCGCTCCTGGCTTTTGGAAAAAGAGTCGATTTAAAAGATATTTATGTAGAGGGGATTGAAGACATCTCTAATTTTGACATCCAATATGCCAAGGAGCTTGGTTACGTGGTAAAGCTTCTCGCAATAGCGAAGCGCTACGGCGATGAATTGGAGGTAAGGGTTCATCCCACGCTTTTACCGTCGGAATATTTGCTTTCGTCGGTTTCAGGAGCGTATAATGCGATATACATAGAAGCCGATCTGGTCGGTAAACAGCTCTTCTACGGCCTTGGCGCAGGTAAACTGCCTACCGCAAACGCTGTGGTGAGCGACATAGTTGATATAGGCCATAAGATTATCCGCGGGGAAAATTCCGCGGGATCCGTTATTCCAAAAAATACTGAAATAAAAAGACTCAGGAAGATGGACGAAGTTGTCACCAGGTACTACGCGCATTTTTCAGCGATAGATAAGCCCGGGGTGCTCGCGAATATAGCGGATCTTTTAGGCAGGCACAATATCAGCATTGCGAGCGTTGTGCAGAAAGAGCGCAGCAAGGCGCATATCGTTCCCATAATCATGCTTACCCACGAGGCAAAAGAATTAGACATGCGGGCCGCTTTGTCTAAGATTAATAAGCTTGCTGCCATAAAGAAGAGAAGTATTGTAATAAGGATGGAGAAATAAACTTATTTCCCTCTCCCATTTATGGGAGAGGGTTAGGGTGAGTGTTATTATATGTGGTCTGGAATTATAAATAAATATAAAGAATTTTTGCCGGTTAGCAAGTCTACTTCTATAGTCACTCTTAACGAAGGCAATACCCCTTTAGTATATTCGTGTCATCTTTCAAAATTAGTCTCGGGAGGCGTCTATTTAAAATATGAAGGCCTTAACCCGACCGGTTCTTTTAAAGATAGAGGCATGACTTTGGCAGTCTCAAAGGCCATGGAAGAAAAACACGTAGCAGTCATGTGCGCTTCTACCGGAAATACTTCTGCCTCAGCAGCTGCATACGCGGCTAGGGCAGGGATTAAATGCATTGTCCTGATTCCAAAAGGCGCCATAGCGCTTGGTAAACTTGCCCAGGCGCTTATACACGGCGCTCAGGTTATCGCTATAGATGGAAATTTTGACGATGCGCTTAACCTTGCAAAAGAAATCACCGCCAAACATCACATCCAGCTTGTAAATTCCATAAATCCTTACAGGATTGAAGGCCAGAAGACCGGCTCGTTTGAAATATGCGAACAGCTGGGAATAGCGCCTGATTTTCACGCCATACCTGTGGGAAACGCAGGCAATATCACTGCTTATTGGAAAGGCTATAAAGAGTATAAAGAAAAAGGAAAGATAAATAATCTTCCTGTAATGCTTGGTTTCCAGGCAGAAGGCGCAGCTCCCATAGTGAGAGGTAAGATTATAGAAAAGCCGGAAACCATTGCTACTGCTATTCGTATCGGAAACCCTGCCAGCTGGAAACAGGCAGAATCTGCCCGCGATGAATCCAAAGGCCTGATAGACATGGTTTCTGACGATGAAATACTCCAGGCGTATAAATTCCTCGCGTCAAAAGAAGGCGTATTCGTAGAGCCCGCGTCAGCCGCTTCAGTGGCAGGCATAATGAAGCTTGCCAAAAAAGGATATTTCAAAAAGTTCAAAAACCCCAAAGTCGTCTGCATCCTTACCGGCCACGGCCTTAAAGACCCTGATCGCGCCATAAAGTCCATCAAAGAACCCAGAGTAGTTCCCGCAAATCTCCAATCAGTTCTCCGCGAAATCCTCTAATGTTACACTCTGACAATGTCAGTTTGTCACCTTGTTTAGGCTATTAATAAAAATTTTTAAAATAATTGAAAGAAAATTGCCTTCAGATGTGTCATATATAATAGAAACCCAAATAAGTTGACACTCTGACAATGTCAGTTTGTCAACTTGTTTAACCAGAGGAGGTGTATTGTGGCGGATATAATTGATTTAATTGAACAGGGCAAGGTAAAGCGGTATTTTAGG
>PEUD01000009.1:3448-13325 GCA_002780805.1 Candidatus Omnitrophica bacterium CG02_land_8_20_14_3_00__42_8
CTTAGAAGATGCGGATTATCTTTATATGCTTCATTTGATGAAAGAAATTCTATGCAAGTTTAAGTGCAAGGTGCTAAGCTTTGCTCTTATGCCAAATCATATTCACTTGTTATTGAAATTTCTTGAATCAAATATGCCATATGCGATGAAGGCATTGTTGCAGAGATATGCGGGATATTTTAATAAAAAGTATCAAAGGAGAGGCCATGTGTTCTCCGGAGCTTACAGGTCTGCGTTATGTTTTGATGATAGATATCTTCTTGCGGCGTCATTATATACGCATATAAACCCTGTAAAAAAAGGCTTGGTTGAAAATTCTATTGATTATAGATGGTCCTCGGCTGCATTATTTTTAAACAAGGTAGAAAAAGAGACATTTGTAGATTATAAATTTATACTTGGGATGCTGGATGATGACATATGGCATGCCAAGATGAAATATAGAGATTTGTTAAAAGAATTTGATGTTGGCAGAATAAGTAGTGTATTTGAAAAACCTGATGCCCTGGATGTGATGGCAAAGATGTTAAGAGAAAGGAATAAAGAATGGTGCGTAGAGTGCAGTTTTCCAAGTGATTGTGATATTGAAAAACAAATAGCACAATTAAATAAAAGAGGCAGGCTTACTAATCCTCAAGAGATTAAGGCAAGGATGTTTTTGATAGAACAATTGAAATCAAGGGGTTTTAATATTTCTGAAATTGCAGAAAAGTTAAATTTGACCCGCCAGGCCATTTATAAGCTTCAGTCTAACTATACTCGTAGTTGACACTCTGACAATGTCAGAGTGTCAACTACAGAAGTGTAACCTTAGATGCTATTCACGTCATGTTTTTAATGTTTTATACTACTATGTCTAATAGGCATAATAATGTGACTCTATTTTTCTTCACACTGTTACTCCACCTATTTATAATGAAAGGCAATTTTATGAGTATAGCCAAAGTTAGCAGTATTTTAGCCAGCAGGATTAGGACTATTCGTAATTCTAAAGGATGGACGCAATCTAGACTGGCATTAGAAATTAATGTGAACCCTGCCTATGTAAGCAGAATAGAAAGCTGCAAGAAAATTCCTACCGTATATATGATTTCCCGCATAGCAGAGGCCTTTGAGGTAGAAGAATATGAACTTTTATTAGACGACGCAAAATTAGCATCGCCTGATTACAAGAAAAATAAAATAATAAATATCCTTAAAGAATCCAGCCCTTCTAATATAAATATTTATTTTCCATTAATTAGCGCATTGCACAAAGACCGCAAAAGAAAAAGAAAATAAAAATAAAATAAGCTTAACTCGAGAACTTATGCTGAAATTTGCGCTCAGACTAATTATTTTTGGCGTAGTTATGGGAGGGTGCGCTGGCCAGCAGGCTGATTATACCAAGAAGGATATTGTAAAGATTGCGGATTTTGAACTCTCGCCTGACCAGGAAAAAATCGTTTTTTCAGCTATCACCCCCACAGGGAATCTGGATATCTGGGTGGTAGATATAGACGGAAAAAACCTCAGAAAACTTACCTTTCAGGACCGTTCGCCTACAAATCATATAGCCAAATTTTTCAAAAAACTACACTGGGCAAACTATTTTGAGATAGACATGCATTCCCCGAGATGGACTGATAAGGGGCGCATTGCGTTTTGTCAGGAATTGACCAAGTATGAAATGTGGGGGCCTCGCACAGTAAGCAAAAGATTCAAGACGATTAAACCGGATGGGACAGATAAAAAACCGCAGGCCGACATAGATAAAATTATAAAAAAAGAGCAATCCAGCCATATAAATAAATTCCAATCTCAAGGCCGGTCGGAAAAGCATAGATTAAAAATCCTTCTAAAGAATGATAACCTCTGGATTCTAAAAGACGGAGAAGTTACTCCTAAAAGATTAATTCTATAGTATAGGGATTTCTTTGGGCAGAGCAAGCTCTGCGGCTACATTTCGAATTGTAGCTGCAAAGCTTGCTTTGTTTAGGCTGATAAGCGATGGGGAGGTCTTTATGAAATGGGTGGTTATTTGTTTAGCATTGTGCCTATTTTTTGCGAATAATGTTTTTGCGCTTGATGAGTTTGATGAGGCCTTTTCTGTTGATAGCACCAAAGGCGCAAAAATAAATTATTATTGTTATGAAAGCACTGCAGATAGCGTTAAAGAAAGGCCGATATTATTAGTGCATGGGTTTAATTCAAACGGGGATATATGGAGACAGCAAAAGAATAATTATGTCAAGAAACTGCAGGATAGCGGTTATGATGTGATAGTTGTTGATATGCGTGGGAATGCTGTGGATACAGACGGGGACAGTAAGATTGACGCGCCTATTGTCGGGAATTCATGGGGTTATGGAGTAAGGGATTTAGGCGATGACGTAGGCATGGCATTGGAAAAAGGGATGGGATATCTGAATAAGAACCTCCCGGGCCGTAATTATAATAAAGCAGATGTCATCACTCATTCTACGGGCGCTCTTGCGGTGACGGCATATTCGCGTTCGATCGGTTTAGTTCCTTATAGGGATAATATAGGAACAATAATAGAACTTGCTCCGCCAAACAACGGTTCAACCAGCCTGGTCGCCAATATGAAAAATATTCTGGGCGTAATTCCCTCGGTTTTTACCCAAAGCGTAACCGCTTATCAATATGCCCTGGAAATAGCTGAGAATAAAATCTGGATCCCGGGCAGCCGCATGGAATCCGAAAACCTGAGGAAAGAACTATCGCCTGACAGTATGTTCTTAAAAAGCATACAGGATCTAGGGCCTGATAAACGGATAAAGACATTTATAGCTATAGGCAGCGAAGATTGGGTGGTGGGCGATTGGAGCCCCGTAATAGGAAAAAGAGATGATATCGGTTATGAATATTTCCTGGGCCTGGACCATTTTAATTTCTGCAGCAGCGAAACAGTCCTGACAGCCATACTGAATAAATTAGAAAAAGGCGATAGCAGCAATTTTTTCAACAGGTTTAAACCTTATAAAAATAAACAGTTGGCATTTTTGTCAGGCCCCGGCATAGACCATCCTGATGACACGTTTGACGCCGTAGATTTTGCAAAAGGCGTAGACATAAGCCCGATTGAACTTTTTGATTTATACTTGAGAATCGCGGTCAAAAAGAACAAGGCGTATTTGTTGAAATACTGGGAGATGGTGTCTGTTTTTGAAGATGCTCAATCAGAAATTTCAACGGGTAATAACGTTGACAGCGTTATTGATAAATGGGACGAAACGCTGGGCCAGAAAAATAAGCTTCTCCATGAATATTATATGTATGCGTCGAGAGAATACCTGGAGGCCCCGGACATAGCGGTATTGGCGAATGGTTATTATAACGAGATGCGGAAATTAATAATAGAAAAAGTTAGAGAACCTGTGAGGATTATAGACCATACTTTTGAACCTTATATACTGGATGAGCAGAAGGTCCTGGTAATTCCGACGGGCGGGCTTTCAGGCCTTTCTCATTCAGCGATATTTAAAAATAAACTCTCGGAATATGTAAAAAACGGCGGGATTGTTATATGTTTTTCTCAACAGTATGGTTATGATTTTAACGCCCTCCCGGGTGAAAAATTAAATGCGTACGGCTGGCAGGAGGATGCGTCATGCCGCGCAAAAGCCGCTTATATTGAATCGTCCCATCAGATTTTCAGCTCGCAGAATGAATTGTACCCTGATGTGAAACTGGACGGATATTTTACGAATTATCCGGATGGCGCCAATGTTTTACTCAGGAGGTCAAAAAATCAAATGCCCGCGATGCTTATGTATAATTTCGGAAAGGGCATCGTCATAGCCGCGTCTATTTATTCAGACTGGGGTTATTTAAATGGCCAGGCAAGTTCTTCGGAGATTTTGCTTGTGAGAGATATCTTGAGATGGGCAATTGCCGGCAAGGACCTGCCTGAATATAAAACCGGAGAAGCCTTTGAGTGCCCGATCCAGACAAACAGGGATTTTAGCAGGATAGAAATGATTTTAAAGTCGCCGGAAGGCGAAATTTTAGAGAAAAATATTTCAAGCGAGGCAGTGTATAAATTAGGCCTGGCCCTGGAAAAAACCGGGATTTATTCCGTGGACTATGTTCTTTACGACGCTGATTCTAAAGTTATCCAGCCTCAGTCGGAAGGAATCTACTTTTCTTTCAGCCGGCCTCTGCCGGGCATTCTGCAAAACCCTGACTTTACCTTTGACATAACAACCGACAGTGAAAATTATATTTCAGGCAGTGAAGCCGCGTTTACATTCCACATAAGAAATAATACCGATAGAGATGAGACGATAAGATACAAGGCAAACCTCCCCCATCATAAAATAGAATTTAATGATGTAGCCGCGGTTCCGGCAAACAGCGAAATTTCATTTAATAAAAAAATAACCGCCGGCTTGACAGACCTATTGAGCTCTTATTTCTATTCCTCGGAGAATGTTTTTATAGGTAAAGCCGAGAGGGGCATAAATGTCTTTGAGCCGGGTGTAGAAATAACAGTAAGTGCTGATAAAGAACAATATCTGCCGGGCGAGACTGTATCGCTGAATATAAACCTGAAAAATAAAACCAGCGTCGGCCTTAATTGTTCGGCTGTCCTGGACATAACTGATTCGGATAATAATCAAATTTATTATAACTCCATGGAAATCAGATTGGCTGAGCTTGGCCCCGGGTCTTGGCTTCAGAGTTTTACAATACCTGAGGATGTTTCAAAAGGGATATGCGGGGTTAAGCTCAGGGCGTTTTCAAATTCCAGGCTTATCGGGTTTAAAGGCGTGTCCTTTGAAGTGCCAAAACCTTTAATTTATGTAAAAGAGGATATCCCTGCCGCATTAGTAGCCGGCATGGAGAATGAAATAAAATTCTATTTAGAAAATTCCCTGGACATGGTTTCAATGCCAGGGGTTTTTTCATTAAAGCTTGTTTCTCCTGGAGACACTGTAGTCTGGCAGGAAAATAAAAATTTTGAAAGCATTGCCCCGCATAAAAAAGAACCTTTTAGTTTTATGGCAGATATTCCGGATAGCATTATCATAGGCGATTATAAATTAGTATATACCCTTTTATATGCCGGCGAAGAAAAAGAGGCTGTTATAGACTTACCATTCAAACCTTATATTATCTTTGACGCCGCTAAAACTAGTTTTAAAGCAAATGAGGAATTAAAAGGTACTATCACAATCGTAAATGACAGCCTGTTCGAGATAGAAAAAGACATCTCCACGGGTATAGATGGATTTAATTATAGCGCCGCAGTATCTTTGAATATAAAGGCCAATGCTAAAACAAAACTCCCTATTTCAATAAGTATACCGCAAGATACAAACGTTGGCGCATACCTGTTAAAGATGGGATTTCCTGAAATTAGAGGTTTGGAAAAAGATTGGCAGTTTTTTGTAAGCAGTTTAAGCCTGAGAATAGTATATTCTGAAAATAGTTTTTATTTGGAAAACATTGGCGCAGTAGACACAGATTACACGTTAAAGGTAGTTTTAAAAGACCGTAAAGGAAATGTTTTTAAAGAGTTCAATACGGAAGGCCATATCAGCCGGGATGAAAAGATAGATATAAATTTTGAAATTCCAAAGGGGCTTATAAGCGGCGAGTATTTAATTAATGCTGAATGCGTTGATAAGACAGCGCTAAAAAAGGTTTATTTTGAAAAGACAATTGAAACGCAGGGCATGGACGCGGATTTAATTATAAATATAGGGGATAATTTTGAAAAAAATAAACCTATCTCAGCCAGCGTGAAGATTGATAATAGAGGAGAGAAAATAGAAAAAAGTTCTCTTGATGTCAGGGTCTTTCCGGCCATGGAAACAGGGGATTTGTGGGGGATAATAAGGGATGATAAGGGGAATATTATAAAAGGCGCTATAATAAATGGTGTGTATTCTAATGAAGACGGCAAATATATACTTGACGGCCTTTCTATAGCCCAATATGCCATTAATATAAAATCCCCAGGCTTTGACATTTTTTCAAAAAATATCGAGATTCTTCCAGGAAGCAATAATCTGAATATAGATTTAACACCATCAAAATACGGGGATCTGTCTGGTGTTATTGAAAATTCAATAGGCGCAGCCATTACGCTGGAGCCTGTGAGCGTAGCCGGTTCAGACGCGTCAATCAGATTCGCCGTAACTTCAGGCGGCAGCCTGTTTAAATTTAGATATCTCCCTGTTGGAAACTATCTTTTGACTGTTTCGCCGGGCGATATATCAAAGAATATACAAATAAATGAAGGCGAAAATGTTTTTAATGATACAATAGGCCCGGCTATTTATCAGGCAATTCAGGAGATAGAGCCCAATAACGCTTTTGCGGATGCGAACGAGATAAATTTAGATTCAAGAATACACGGCAAGATCTATAATGCCGGAGATGAAGACTTTTTTAAATTCAATATCACTGAAAAGGGTATCCTGTATATAAAAATGTATGAGGTGCCGCAGGGCCTGAGGCCTTCCATAAAGATATATGACCCCTCTATCCCGGGCAGGATAGTGTCGCAAAAAGGCGGCTCCGCTAACGAACAAATAATTCTTGAAACAGAATTCGATAAGCCCGGCCTGTATTATCTTTTAGTGAGGGATTGGTACGGAAATATTTCCTCGCTCGATAGCTACTCCATGAATTTTAATTTTATAAAGAACCAGGACGAATATGAGCCCAATGAAACAAAAGAGGCGGCAAGGGTTATTGATTTTGGCAAAAATTACTTTGCCACAATCGCGGCAAAAGCAGATTCTGATTTTTATAAATTATCCATACCGGACGCAGGCAAAATAACGGTTTATTTAAAAGACATGCCGGTCAATATAAGGCCTTACATGAAACTTTATAGAGACTCTGGCCAGAACATTGACATAAAAGGCGGCGCGGCCGGAGAGGATGTTATAATGGAATTTGAAACCGCTAACCCGTCTAATTATTATATTCAGGTCTATGACAGGTATAATAGTGAGAGCTCTTTTTTAAGATATATTCTTCTCGCAGTGTATGCGCCTAAAAATATATATACTGCCAGCGGTTTTACAAATTTTCGGAAGGACGAGGAAATTCCTATTATAAAAGATGAATTGGTGATTAATTTTGATTGTCCAGCCATCGCTGAAAACGGGAAATATTATATAGAAGCGGTTTTAAAATCTTCAATTTCGCAGGAGATAGCAAGGCTCACAAAGGCTTTTTATATATCAGATAGCGGTATCTTAGTGGAAGTCCCTGGAAACCCTCAGCTTTATGAGGATGTTTCAGCGCCTGAATCTGTGGGTAAGGAAGCCTTTCAGATAATAGTCCGTATAGAAAATAAAAGCATGGCCTCAAGCGGGCAATGCAAAATAATTCTGTTAAAGGATAATGTGAAGGTGGACGAAAAAGAGGCAGTTATAAAACCTGCATCTATAAAATCTATCCTGTTTACCCAGAATATAAGGAGCGGCACAGAATTTAAAGTTGTTTTTGAAGGCGATATTAATAAAGAAATACCTAAGGCTATAAAATTTGGAGAAAAGATTGACATAGCTTTTCCTGATGAGCTTACTTATCCGGAAGGCAATATCAGCGTACCTGTTAAATTTATAAATCAAGGAGAACTGGACGCAAAATTTGATTTTACCTATAAAATCAATGAAGGCCCGGAAAATACAAAAAATTATTTCATACCAAAGGCCTGTTTTTATGAAGACAGCCTCAACTTTAGTTTAGCTCCAGGCGCCCATCATCTAATTTATTCATCTGATTATTCAACAGGAGATAAGATTATTAATGTCATAGCTAATGCGCCGGAAATAAAACAAGCTGATATCAAGGTTTCTTATTTGGAAGCCGAGGGGCTCAGTTTTAGCGCGGGTGATAAAGCTAAATTTAGATTCAAGGCTGTAAATGAAGGCAATGCCAAAGGCCCATATGATATAAATTTTAAATTCCAGGATCTGCTCAATGAAACAAAATCAGAATTTTTAGAACCTGGCAAGGATGAAGATATAACGTTTGAATTTTTAATCCCTGTAGACATGGAAGGATCAGACTACGAAGCAGAATATAAAGTTAATGCCGAAATTCATAAGGTGAATTTTAATATAATAGGCATGAAGGTTGAAACTGAGGCTGAGGCTGAAAATGATATTTTTAAACTCAAAGTTAAAAATTTAAGCTCGGTGGATGGCGTAAAACTTTTTGCCGAAGTGAGATGCGGCAATTATGAAAATAAGATAAATTTTATCCTGAACAAAAAGGAGGCGTTAGAATTTAATATCCCGGATTTGGGCGGGAACGAGAAAATTTATTACGGGGTATATTTTGAATCCGGCATCGCTCTTTATTTGAATTCTTATTTAGTAAATGGAGAGGAAAAACCAAAAGCGCCTTTGATTAAGATTATTAAAGCATGGAGCGATAAGGACATTTATGAAGACGGAGAAAGCGTGTCACTTAATTGGAAGATTGAATCCGGCGAGGCCTGTTCTATAAAATTAAGTGCGGATTTAATAAAGCCGGATTCGGATAGCTTGAATATAATCGAAGAAGAGATAAATCTTAAAAAAGGCGTAAATGAAATAGCTAAGGAAATTTCCCTTGAGCTTAAACAATCAGGGATCTACAGGATCATGTATAAATTTGCGGATATCGGCCAGGGATCGGTATTTTTTGACGTGAACCAGGGAGAGAAACCGAAAGAAAATCACGAACCTGTTTTATTCAAGATAGGCGGAAAAGAAGCGTTTGCCGGAGACGTCTTGGAATTTTTTATAGAGGCCGTAGATATAGACGGCGATCTGCTTATTTATTCTGTAGAAACACTTCCCCGCGGTGCCGGCTTTGACCCGTTGACAAGAAGATTTTTCTGGAGTCCGATAGAAAGCCAGATAGGAGAGCATTTTGTGACTTTTATTGTAAGCGACGGAAAGGCCAGGGCATCTGAAAGAATCAAAATAATAGTGTCCGGCCGTATACCTGTAATACCTGAGGCAAAAGCGATTGCAAGCCCCGTAACCGGCGTAGCTCCGCTGGAAGTGCATTTTAGTTCCCAGCCAGTCGATAAACATAAGAATATAGTAAAATACGAATGGGATTTTGACGGTAAGCTCGTATATGATTTCAGCTCGCCTGAATCAGGAGAAACTATATTTATATACACTGGCGAAGGCAATTTTCCTGCAACCTTGCGCGTAACAGATAAAAGCGGAACCACAAATATATATACGGTTACTATCAATGTAGATAAAAATCCTGATGCCCCGGGCGTTTATTTGAATGCGTCTCCTTTAAAAGGCGTCGCGCCCTGCAAGATAGTTTTTAAAGGCGGTGCATTCTGCCCTCAAGGTATATCTAAGTACGAATGGGATTTTGACGGTGACGGCGTTTTTGACGCCGGTTCCCTAGAATCCGGAGAGGTTGTTAAAACCTATACCCTCCCCGGAAAATATAACGCGGAATTCAGAGTTACCAGCGTGGATGAGCTGAGCGGCTCAGAAAAAGTTTTAATTGAAATAGATGACCCTGAAGTTTTTAGCGTTAAATCTTCTATATCGCCTGTTACAGGAAATGTCCCTGTGGAAGTAAATTTTGAAATAGCTGCAGATGAGGCCGGTTCAGTCCAAAAATATCAATGGGATTTTGAAGGCGATGGCGTATTTGATTATACCTCCTTAAATCCTGAAATAGTTAAGCATGTTTATTGTGAACCGGGTGTTTATATGCCTGTTGGCCGGGTTACAGATACGAATAATTTATCCGGCCAGGATAAAAAAGAAATTAGATTTAGTATTTCTAATCCGGAAGATATCAAAAAGGGCAGGATTATCGTGGATTCGCAAAAAGGCAAAGCGCCTTTTACAGTAAAATTTTCTTTTGAGACCGAAGATGA
>PEUD01000066.1:0-1267 GCA_002780805.1 Candidatus Omnitrophica bacterium CG02_land_8_20_14_3_00__42_8
GGTAAGGGATGCAAATGGCATAATTGATGTGTATTCTAAATTTATTGATAATCAGGGCAGAATTGATCTTAGTACAAGATATGATTATCTTGACAGGCTTATAGGATATGTTGAAACTGATCATACCGTAGCAATGAATCAGGCAAGCGATGTAATATTTGATGTTACAACGAAAACAAGTAGGAATTTTAATGAATACAATGTATTAGGCCAGGCCGTTAAGTATACAGATGAAATTTTCTCTGATGCTTCAAAGGACCTGAAAATTATCAAATCATTAACAATGTCTTATTATGAAACAGGCCAGGTTTCAGGATATATCGATGTTACCAATGAAAAAGGCACAGCTGAAAACAACGATAAACTTGATTTAACAACAACCAGCGTAAGAAATAATACAGCATATAATACCATTAATCAATTAACAGATTACACTGATAAAATTACAAATAATGCCGATAGTTCAGTAGTAATCAAAAACATAAAAGAAAATCAAGACGGCACAACAACTATGGATTATGATTCTCTTGGCAGGCTTATTGCATATACAGAGCTTATCAGCCAGAGTGATTTGGAGACAGTGAGCGCAAGAACTGATACCAGCTACGATGATTTACTGGGCCAGGCCGATGGATATAAAGACACCATAAAAACAAATATATCAGTTGTTGTTACTGTTAGAGAAGTCGGTAAACAGGTTGATGCTGTTTCAAGGAATATCGTCTCAGCAGATGCTATTGAGGCGATAAAATATGATATCAAAGGCAGGATGGCAGAATATGTTGAAAAGGTTACAGAAAGCGGCCGTTTATACAATGGCGATACATTAAATAACGTTATTATTAACCGCAGGCAGGTTTGGAGTGATGATTCAGATGTAAATAATGACGGCATATATGAAGCGGGTTACAACTCGCTTGGCCAAATGATAGCTTACACAGATATATCAGTAAGCCCTTCAGCTTCAAGAGATCTTATTACACAAAAGGATGTAACTGGTAGCAGATTTGATGAAAAGGGCAGGATTGTATATTTCGAGCAGGATATTATAGAAGCGGATAAATCATTTGCAGCTCAGGTAGCCCTGCGCAGCGATGCGTCTTTGATAACCGGCACAAGCAAGCAATATGTGCGTACAAAACAGGCTCATATTATAGCTTTGTTTGAAATAGACCCTGTAAGCGGATTATACAATTATAACCCTGATGGCGTGCCTGTTATAGCCGGGAGTGGATACAATGTTTTAGGCCAGATAATTTCTTCAGCA
>PEUD01000066.1:1310-5211 GCA_002780805.1 Candidatus Omnitrophica bacterium CG02_land_8_20_14_3_00__42_8
GGCTTCAAAGAAATATAGATTATGATGATTATGGCCGCACAACAGCATTTACAGAGATTAATGTAAATTATGACAAGAGATACGCAGCTAATCCAGAGGCAGGCGCGTTATTTACTTACAGCATATTAAATAGAGAGGTGAATGGTTTTAACAATTTAGGCCAGATTACGGATTATACAGATACTATAGACGGTGTGACATTAAGGACAGTAACAGGCGCCAGGTATAATTCAGCCGGTCAGATAAAGTATTATAAGGAAAGAACTGTTGAATCAGAAAAAGATGTTATTGAGAGGATTAAGCTTGACGCAGGATATAAACCTGTTGCCGGCGTGCACTTTGTTGATGTGGATTCAGTAAGATTTATGGGTAAGTTTGAAGGCATTACTGATGGCGTGGTTCAGGGCGAGGCGTTATCATTGGATTCTGATTTGACGCAGATAGCAATAAACAATGAAACAGGTTATGATGATTTAGGCCGCATGAAATATTATGCCGAGATATCGATAAACCGCTCTGCATCAAAAGAATTGATAAGCGTAAAGGCAATGGAGAGCATTTCTTATAATAAGCAAGCATTGACAGCTGGATTTGAGCAAATAATAGTAGAGCAGGATGTTAACTGGCCGTTTGGAGTTAGCCTTGTAGCGTCAGCGCCTGATAAAATAGCCAGGGCAAGAGAACTTATAAGTGAATCTTTGTCAAGCGAAGAAACACAGGATAATTACAAAGGCGCCGAAGGGCTCTTGCGTCTTGCGGATGATGTGGGTGCGGCTGGCCATGATATGTGGGTTGCCCTGCAACAGGAATACCGCATTGCTTTGGATTGGACTGATTCAGCGCCTGCATTACATCACGTAGTTACAAATACAGCAAGAAATGCATTGGCAACTGTTTATAATGGGTATGGTTTACTAAAAGAATACGAAGATAGGTCAGTAAATATATCGGCATCTCCTGATTTGGTTACTTCTGTAGAAATGAATATAATAAGGTTTAATAAGCAAGGCAGGGCAGAAGAATATATTGAAACAAAGGCAGATAGGGATAAACTTGTGCAGGAGGCAATAGATACGGGCGCCAGCGTTGAAGCATTAGAGGCCCAGTATGACAATGAATTGCTTAATATAGTAACTACTACTCACAGAAATAATATTTTCTATATAAAATTTGGGCTTGTTGAGTCATATGATGAAATCACCAATTCAACAGCTACGCCTAATCTGAAGATAGAAAGGCGCATGTCTGATATAGGTTATAATGAATCCGCCCAGCAGAAAGAGTATAAGGAAGCGGTAACAGAAGAAGATGAGTTTGATCCTGTTAGAAGGTTTGTGCAGACTAACACCGCAAGAGATGATATGGAATATAACAGGCTTGGGCTTTTAAGAAGCTACGCGAACACGGATTACATACACCGCTTAGATGCCCCAGACCTTTTAATAGCGCGTCACGTTACAGACAGGATATATGATGGGAACGGCTTGCTTATAGGATATCATCAGGTTGATAATGAATATTTCTATGATTTTGCCACTGGCGCCGGATATCTTACAGATCCTTATGGTGAATATCAGGATGAAAATTCAATTAATCAGGGTAACATAGCAGACATTTCGTTGTACCATGCCACGATAATCACCGACAGGCTTGCCGGAAAATATGATGCCACAGGCCTTATAGAGAGCTATGTGGATGTTATTGTTAATGAAAACATTTCGCCGGATTTGACGACCACAAGCATTGTTACTAATACCAAGTATTGGGATAGCGGGTTAAGGAAGAGCTACGATGAATTAAAGCGTGAGCAGAAACTTGATACGCCAGGCAATGTAACTATAGATCCTGTTACAGGCAACGTTTTGTATACCATAGATGCTACAGATATTTTTGCTTTAGATCTTGCCACAAACATCATCCGCACAAATATGACTTATGATAATTATGGCCAGCTCGGATGGCTTTTGGTTTCATACCAGGAAGTCCAAACTTCTACTCAGGCAACAGGCCTTACAACCACAAGCATTTGGGGCGTTTCAGGTGGGGCGCTTGCGCCTGGTACTGATTTTGATATTATATGGGGCATAGATAGCGGCCAGACAGCGTATGACGCCGGCACAAGATATGATTCATTGGGCCGCATAAGGATATCAATAGAAGATTCAACCAGGGAGATTGTAAACAGTGATTATGCTTATGATAATATTAATACGCTTACTACCAAACATGTCAAAGAATATGATAGCTTAGGCAGAGTAACAGAATATGAAGAATGGGTAAAGTCAGGCTCAACAGGTGAAATGCTTACTTACCGCCATGTAATAAATATGAAATATAATAATAAAGGCCAGCTTATTCACCAAGAAGAAATTATTACCGATAGAGATAGGAACAATGTAGGCTTATATAGCGTTACAACAAATGTTGTCAGGGATGTTGGCGAATATGCATTACAGCTGGATGGCAGTGTGCAGCATGATGTAAACGGTGAGCCATTAGGGTTTATAAGCGCGGGTTATAACGAACTTGGCCAAATGATAAGGTATACTGACAGTATTCTTTCCTCGCGCGCGCCTGATTTAACTGAAAACAAGACAATAACAGCGCAATATAACGCGCTTGGCCAGCAAAGGGCTGTTCAGGAATCAAGCATAGAAGTAGAAGCAGGCTGGACGTTCGGTTCAACAACACATCATTATGTTAAGACAATCAGAACGCGCGGCGGCAACATATTGAATGGCTTAATACAGGGTTCTATAGTTTATGATACGGTAAGCGGCAAGGTTATACAATACGCAGAAAGCGTAAAGCGCCAGGGTGATAATTTAGATCAAACCACACTTACCGCAAGGAGTGATATACATTATGACGCTGATGGCAATATGTATTATTATAAGGATCAGATATATCAGGATTTCGCGCAGGATCTTAAAACAGCGGTTTATTTTGGTGATGATGATGCAAACGGACTGGATTCAACAGAAAAGGCTGTCTACGCTTTTAATAATTTAAATCCTGCGCGTCTGGCAGGAAGCGTTGTTTATAACGCCTTGGGATTAATGATAAAATCCACAGAGTATAAGATTGAGACAGATATTCCTACCGCAGGTAGCACATTAAATATTTCAACGCTTACAAAGAAAGATCCGATACAGTACAATTCGCTCGGCCAGATTGCAGGATATACAGAAGATGCTTTCCGAGCTGGCCAGTCAGCGCAGCGCACTATGCGCTCGCTTACAGAGTATGATAGCCTGGGCCAGATGAAATGGTATCAGGATGTTATAACTAACCTTGCGGGTGCTGTTGCGCTTACAACAGCTGTGAAGTTCGGATTTGACGCTTCAGCAGGCATTAACGGCTGGACCGCGGTGAAATATGATACAACAGGAAAGATTATAGAGTATTACGAGAATAAAAAGGAAGAGGATAAGGATTTTTCAACTGACCTGAATAATGATGGCCTCACTAAAGATTTAGAAGTTGTTTCAGACAATCATCGCACTACCACGTATAACAATAAAGGCCAGGTTGTAGGCTATACAGAAAGCGTTTCCAAAGACGGCCAGGCAAGATCAACTAACACCAGGATTATTGATAGTTTGTTAGGGTATAACAGCTTAGGCCAGCTTGTAAGATATAAAGATATAGCAACAGCATTAGACGGCGCAATAGAACTGGTCACAACAATAGAATTTGGAAACAATAACGGCGTAGGCGTTGATGCAGTTTATGATGATAAGGGCCGGCTTGCAGAATATTACGAGACAAAAACAGAAAAGAACTCAGCTGCTTCAATTTATACTCTGGATGTAAAAACAGTTACACATAAATACGGCCCAACCATAAATAACGGAAAGATACTTTATGACGGTGCAACAGGCCAGATAGTAGCGTACGT
>PEUD01000131.1:0-2666 GCA_002780805.1 Candidatus Omnitrophica bacterium CG02_land_8_20_14_3_00__42_8
TGAACCCCATGGTCGTGCCTTTGACGATATTAAAAATAATTATGGCTTTGCGGTATTTGCGCCGGGTGTTGTATAGTTCAAATATATAATAAAAAAGGCACATCTCGATGGTCATGAATGAGGCCATATTGCAGTAGGCGGCAAAATTAAAAATGGGCACTTCAGCGCCGAACCTGATTAAAAACGCGGCTATGGCTGAAAGGTTGATTAAAACCACATCGCCCAGTATAGCAAAAAAGATAACCCATTTTTCGTACTTTAAACGTTCACTCATTTAAACCCCGCCCTGCCATAACCTGGTTGTAAACTTCCAATGTTCTCCCAGCCATGATCTCTAAGGTAAATTCTCTACTTACTCTCTCCCTGGACTGTTCACCGAGCCTTTTACGCAATTGCCCGTCAAGCAAAAGTTTATTTATGCCGCCGGCCAGGCCTTTAACCGAGCCGGGAGTCACAACTATGCCCGTAACGCCGTTTAGATTGGCAAATGTAACTCCGGTCGGCAAATTAGTAGATACAACCGGCTTTCCGCAGGCCTGCGCTTCCAGCTGAACAATCCCAAAGGACTCAGCCGTATCTACCGAAGGCAAAACAAAAATATCGCAGGCGTGATAATGCGCAATAAGTTCTTCCTCCGGCAGAGTGCCTAAAAAATGAATTTTGTTCATTCTACCATTTTCCCGGCCTAATTGCATCAACTTTTTTTTAGACGGCCCCTCTCCGATTATCAACAGGTTTGCATTTATATTATCCATGGCTTTGATTAATACATCCAGCCCCTTATAGGGGACTAATCGCCCGACAAAAAGAATAATCGGCCCGTGAAATGATTTCCGTATTTTACCGGCCCCGAGCTTTATTCCATCGGTCATTTTAAACCTGCCTGTATCGATGCCGTAAGGAACCACCTCGCATTTATCGGCAAACCTCGCCAGCACAGGGGAACTGCCGATTAAATTGGCGGAATTTACGATAATTTTGTCGGCGCGTTCCAAAAAATTCATCAAAAAAGGGCGCAGCATGCCCCAAATAATAGGGTGATGCACCACATCCACATGGTAAGTAACCACCACCCTGCGCTTTATCATACTTAATAGATACGCGATTTCAGCCACCGGATACGGAAAATGAAAATGAAAGATATCCGCGTCCGACTTTCTCATCCATTTAGCAAAAGAAACCCCCAGATGCGTAGATGCCACATATCCCAGGCTTGCCACACGTATTACCCGATATCCGCCGTCAAGGCCGACTTCGGTCTTAAATCTGGTATTGGATACAAGAACCTCAAGATCAACCTTATCTTTTAAAGACCGGCATAGGCCGTAGAGATGGCTTTCAATCCCGCCTGTCCACGGAGGATATGCCTTATTTATCATTAATACTTTCATGTTCGCCTGCCCAGCCTGTACCTTACTATTTCAGCGATCCTGCGGATAATCATGTTGCGGCGCATCAATAATTGCCCAAAATAGGTGCTGAATAAAATTGCGGCAATCTTGCCTATAATCCCAAAAGGCCTTAATTTCCTCTTCAATGCCCTGTTTAAAATTCCCTTTCTTACATTTTTTAAAATACGCAGGGCCTTAACGCGGTCCGCTCTGGACAGCTCCGGCGTATAAAAAACAGGCACATCATCAAATGCGGAGGCATTATTTAAATATTCTCTTGGTTCATACAAAAAAAGGTTTCTTTCTTTTACATATTCAAACAACTCAGTGGCCGGATAGGGAATGATATTATAAAACCGCGCATCTGTAATTTGATATTTTTTGGCCAAATGTATCGAATCTTCGATATCCTGCCATCCCTCCCCGGGAGAGCCTGCCAAAAAAAATAACGTTACATCGTAGCCCAGATCGCAGGCATCCTTTATGGCTGTTTCAATCTGTTCTATGTTCTCGTTTTTTCTTAAATTCGCCAATATCTTATTATTGCCCGCCTCTACGCCAAAGGCGATATACCGGAACCCCGCGGTTTTCATCCTTTCCAGTAATTTACGGTTGACCCGGTCGGCCCTGACGCCGTTGCCGCAGCGCAAATCCAGGCCTGATAGGCCGCGCCGTTCTATTTCTTCACAGATTCCGTAAACCCGCTCCTCGTAAAAAGTAAAATTATCGTCGGCAAAATTAAAGATTCTATAGCCTTTATCATACCAGTATTCCACCTCATCAACTACATTTTTAGGGCTTCTGACCCGCAGGCGTTTGCCTATTGACATCTGCACAGGGCAATAAATACAATCATAAGGACAACCCCTTGATGAAATAATCAGCATCTCTTTAAGAAAATATTTTTTCATCTGAAACCCGTTAAACCTGGGGAAAGAAACGCTGTCCAGATTATCGATATATTCCCTGTCTCCTGTGTAAAGCACTTCCGAGCCCCTGCGGTACAAAAGGCCTTTGATATCGGCGTATTCCTTGCCCTGGCAAAGTTCTGCCAGCGTTATCTCCCCCTCCAGGGTCACGCCGAAATCTATCGCATCGCAATCCCTTAACACATCCTGCCTCAATGTCGAAACATGCGCTCCGCCGGCTACGACAGGAATCCCGGGGTGGGCATTTTTAATCGCGCTGATCAAACCATAGGCGGTTTTATATTTATAGGTCCACATGGTTATGCCGATGAGATCCGGCCCGAAAGCCTTTATCCTTGCCGATAAA
>PEUD01000131.1:2741-5836 GCA_002780805.1 Candidatus Omnitrophica bacterium CG02_land_8_20_14_3_00__42_8
GATTTAACCCGGTTGTATAACCTGGCGTGGCTTGACGCAATTTCCTTCCATGAAAATCTTTCCGCAAAAACCAGGGCGTTACGGCTTAAATTTTTTCTAAGCTCTTCGGAATCTATCAATTCCCTTATCGCGGCTGCCAACGCCCCCGGGTTATTGACAGGCGCAGCCATTACATTATAACGGTCTTTAAGCCCACCGGGCAAATCCTTATTTTTTGTGGTAACCGTGGGCAGCCCGTGCTCCAAGGCTGCGATAAAACTGGTGCGCCTTAAAGACACGCCGTCCTGATATATCTGAACGCATATATCAGACGACGCCATATATTCGGACACCTCCGGCTTGTCAAGGTATCCCGTCCATGCAACCTGCTTATCCAAGTTGAGCCTGCCGGCCAGGCTCTTTAAACGCGCGTGGTAGCGGTTATGCGGCGGGGCAAATTCCGATATCATAACCAATTTTATTTTATACCCATCGTCGAGTAACCGACGCACAGCGTAAAAAACTGTTTCTATCCTTTTTTTGGCAAGGATATAGCCAAAATGGCAGGCCAATATTTCATTTTCACCCATGTTTAAATCCCGCCTTATCTGGTTACGGCGGACTTCCCCGGGTGAATGAACCTCTATGGGTGAACCCAGGTAAATCAGCTCAAATTTTTTCTTTAGAAACGGAAATAATTTAATAAGGTATGCCTTTTCTTCTTCTGCGGAAACGATAATCTTTTTGGCGCAAAATAAAAACGTAACCAATCTGAGCTTGTTTAATACATGCGCGGTTTTTACATCGTGTATAGTCACGATTAAAGGTATTTCAGGAATCATGAGCTTACAGAAAACAGGAAATACATTTATCATTATCCTGTATTTATAAGCCTGGGTGGGGTATTGAAGATGAATCAAATCCGGTTTTGTCGCCTTTATCGACTTCAATAATAGAGGTAAACTTAAAAGAGACCATTTTTTTACAACAGGGCATATGTTAATACGCCCGTCAGTTATTACTTCGGAATTATACGAAGTTATGATATCCAATCCTATGCCGAGTCTTTCAAGCTCAACGGATAACCGGTAGGTATAATCTCCTACCCCGCATCTCATATTGGTAAATGTGCCGCTGATTATACAAATTTTCATATTTAAGGGAGGATGTATTATTATGAAATAGAAAACTTTGTAATAAAAATCGATGCCTTGACTATGGGGGACCCCTTTTTCTTCAAATTTAGCCGTAATCTCTCAACGCGCAATAATTGCGGGGAGGAATTTAATTTCCAGAAAAAATTCATAATATGCTCCATTTCGCCTTCTGCCTCTATTTCGATGTTGTATTCCTTATAAAAATCTATCTTTTTAGGCTGCTGAGGTTTCATATCTACGAGGTTCATATCAGACCTTCGCGCCAAATCCTCTATTTCGCTGAGCATAACCGCGGCCTGCTCTTCTTCGGAGCCGAAATTTTTCAGATACTTGGCATATTTCTGATATTCGCGCGCGATCGACTCCTTCTGGCTTATGTTGCGCATGCTTATGCTTAACTGTTTTTCGCTTATCTTGACCTGGCTCCTAATCTCCTGAAGCCTGCCGCTGATCGGAGCTATAATCATCCTGTCCAGAAGCGCTAAAAAAACAACTATGCCCGCCAAAAAAATACCCAGTTTTTCTTTTTGCGACATACGGCTTAAAAACATCTATACCCCTTCCGCCTGTTGCCTGCTACTCTTCATAAAAGCATACGATTTCAAAATCTGCGTATTCGGCATTCTCCTCTTTCTTTGTCCTAATATAAGTATTTTTAACACTCTTAAAATTCGGCGAGTTCTCCAGTGCCGTGACTAATTTAAATACGTCCGACATCACGGAAGCAAGGCCCCTTATAGTCAGTTGCTTCTTCCTCTCGATGTTTACACTCGTCAGGCATATCTCTTTGGGGAGTATTTTATATAAATAATCGAGCATGGTTAAAGAATCACCTTTGGCATCGATCCGATCCTGAATCAAGATTATAGATTTGCGCATTCTCTCAATATTATCCGACTCCGTTTTTATTCTGGCATTCTCGTTGTCTAACTGCGCTATATATCTATTTTTATTATAGATATTAATTAATATCAAAAGAGAAAGCATCATCATAATAGTAATAAACAATACGCCCATTATGGTCAGATTTTTACTTTTTTCTTCCATAAGTTTTTTAATGCGCATCTCATTCGGAATCAGGTCAAAGTCCAGCGCGCTACGTTTCATAGAAATGCCCAAAATGGAAGAAACCGATATAAATTTAAAATCGTTATCCGCATTTTTAAACGGGTTGATAATCTCATACGGCATATCGAGCTTCCCGCTTAAAACACTGGCTAAACCTTTCACGTTTATAGCGGCTCCTGAAAAAAACATCTTGGTTGCCTTAGGGCCGTTGCCTTCCTCCTGATAAACATAAATGGAATGTTTTAGTTCTTCTATAAACTTATCCTGAAAACCTGCCAATTCTTCTATCAGATGATTAGCGCCTATCAAAACATTTTTTGTAAATACCAGCTTACCGTTGCATATAACAAGAAAATCGGAATAACTGGAATCTATGTCGACTAAAATAACTGTTTCCGGAGATTTTGCGCCTGGAAGTGAAGAATAAAAAGCGCTGAACCAATTAAAAACGCCTTCGGAACTTAAACCCACCTTATCTACCCTGATGCCTGCTTTCTGAAGCGCATTCAGCCGCTCGTTAATGAGATTACGCTTAACAATAACCAGCATCACCTTTGTATAACCTTCCCTTTTCGTGTCAATTACCTTGTAAGTAAAGACTATCTCTTCTTTTGTATACGGAGTCTGTTTACCAATCTGTAAATTTATTATATCGCTTATTTCTTTAGGATTAGTTGATGGGAACTCCAGAATCCTCGTGGTAACCAGATGCCTGGGGAGATAAGTTATTACATTCTGCTTGTTAAGCTTTAAATTCCTGAATATCTCTGATACGGCTTCCGATATCGATGTTTTAATGTGAGCAAGCTTCACAAAACCTGACTTAGCGATATAAATACCGGACTGCGAAACATTGCACTCTGCAATTTTTACCCAATCATTGCCTATCTC
>PEUD01000103.1 GCA_002780805.1 Candidatus Omnitrophica bacterium CG02_land_8_20_14_3_00__42_8
ATACTATGCAACCGGCCAAGTAAAGGGTCAGATAGAGATAACTAAGAAAGCCGGTTCTGCTGAGATTACCACAGTGCGTAAAGATATATTCTATAATGAACTCGGATTAATTAAAAAGTATACTGATATTATAAAATCAACCGCAACGCTTGATTTGACAACCACTGTTGAATTTGAAGCTTTATCTTTTAATAATGACAATAAGATTGCTGAATACAATGAAAAGAAAACAGATACAGGCTCTATGGTAAATGGCGACACGCTGAATTCTATTACAACAACTCACAGAAAAGATATTGAATATTATTCAGGCACAAGCCAGTTAAAGAGATATCAGGATGTGATAACCTATAATTATGCCCAAGACCTTACGGTAACTGTTACTATGGATATAGCCGAACACAATAAGAATGGCGTTAGATTGTCAGATGGTGGTTATAATGCGCTTGGGCAGATGGTGAGTTATAAGGAAATTAACAATGAAAAGGGCAACGCTATTTATAACGGTTTTAATATAGGAGTTGATTTTACTGTAACGTCAGTTAGGCTTTCTGCGGGCACAAAATATGACCAATATTCAAGAATAACAGATTATAATGACATAACATTTTCTATTTCAGGCGTTACGGATAGATCTTTAACAGATATGAGTTATAACAATGTTACGGGCCAGACTATTTATTATAAGCAGTTAGATACGGTTTCCGGGATTACCAATATTACTCAGAGATGGATTTCCGGATTTAGTTATGACGCAGCCGGAGACGTAAGGTTTAATACAAATGGTGGCACTGCAACCCTGCTTGATGATGTGCCTATTATATTAAATCCAGCGGCAGGTTATAATACGTTTGGCCAAATGAAAGAATATGTAGAAGTTATAACAAGCAGCACAGACAGTATAAGAAGGGTCATTGCATGGAAGAACGCCAGGTACCTGCCTACGAGCCAACTTTCTTATTACAAAGAAATAACCAAGGAGCAAGGCCTTGATCCGGCAACAGGCCGGATTGCGATAGATCCTGATACAGATGAGCCGTCCTATTATTCCAGGAAGGTAAGCACAAGGCATGACATCGGTTATAATACTTTAAACCAGATGGAATCGTATTATGAAGAAATAACAGAAAAATCAAATGTCCTGGGTATTACGTTCAGCAAGCATGTTACAGGAATGTTTTATGATATAGTAAAGCAGGTTGCCGCTTACTATGAAGTAGAAAATATAACTGGCACGAGCGCTGCAGATTCAACATATATTAATATAACAAAAACAACCAGAAAAGAAGCGGATCCCAGCGTTGATTTTTATGCAGTTACCGATATATCTGATCCTGACCATCGTAAAATCAAAGGAATGCTCAAGCAGTATAAAGAGACAGTGTCACAGGTTAGTAACCCGGGAAGCGGCATAGAAATAAACCTTACAACAGAAACAGTAAGATCAGGCATAACCTATAATTCTAATTTCCAAATAACATATTATAAGGATATAAATACTTCAACGGCAACGCCAAATTTAAGCGTAACGACTTATTTCGGAGATAATGACGCTAATCCAAATAATGGTATGCAGGTACCTGTATATGGAAGCAATGACAAGCGGCTTCAGAGTTTCTATGAGTATAAGATAGAGAAGGATATTGCAACCAATGGCGCAGCGCTTAATATAACAACACTTACGAATCGTCATGATATGCAATATAATTCATTTAATCAGCTGATTGCTTACATTGACGAAATAACAAAATCAGGTATAAAGACAATTACATCGCGCCTTGAATCCCAGTATAATTCTGACGGCCAGATTATATATTCCAAAGAAGATATCATTGCAGAATCAACGCCTGATTTAAAAACAACTGTTTACTTCGGGGGATATGTTAAAGATACGGGCGTTTTAAACAAGAGCGCTCCTAAATTTGATGTTCTTGGCAGGGTAGTTTATTCTGACGAATATAGGATAGAATATGATACCAAGCAGTTGCAGGGCGTTAATTCTTTAAACTTAGGCGTAAGGATTACCAGGCAGACAGCCGCATTTGATGCAGCAGGCGGCATTGTTGCTGGTAGTGGATATAATGATAAAAGCCAGGTAATTTCAACTGTTGAAACGACTGATAAACAAGGCCAGTCAAAGACAGTAGATTATAAGCGCGGCATAAAATACAACGATTTAGGCCAGGTCTATTATTCATTAAACAGCACGACATTTACCGAGGGCAGCGCAGCTCTTAAATCAGATGTTTATTTTGGCGATGAAGATGAAAATGCAGCAAATAATGGCAGCCAGAAAGATAGATATGTAAAATATGACAAGCAGGGCCGTATGACTTGGTACAAGGAATACAGGGTTGATCAGGACGTTAGCCCTGCAGATAATCTTACAGTAAGAATTCAGACCACAAGAACAGGAAAAGAAGCCATAGGCGCAGATTATCAAGCAAATCAGGGCATAGAGTATGATTTAGCAACAGGCCAGATTTTATCATACCAGGATATAGTTATAAATAAGGATGCATCAAAAGACCTTATTACAACCACTAAACGCGCATTCGGCAACTATGATTTTGACGCGAGCGGAAATCTAGTTGATATAGGCGGCAAGGGTTATAATGCGCTTGGCCAGGCAACAGGTTATTATGAAATAGCAAACGAAAAAGACACAACCGGACAAAACAGGGTAGATTATACAACAATTACCATAAGGGATAAGTCGCAGACAAGATATGATAAATATGGAAGATTAGTTAATTACCGCGACAGGGTAATGTCTCCGACCGGCCTCATAACCGATAAAATAACAACCGGGGTAACATATAATTATAATACAGGCAAGATGACCGGTTATAGAGAAGAACTTGTAAGCGATGGCGTAATAACTATAAAGGAGAGGGTGATAAATGCAATCACCGGCTATAATGAGCTTGGCCATCTTGTATCTTACACAGAAGACAGCTGGCAGGTGCCTGATGCAGGCAAAAACGAAACCATATTGCGTAAAACTACATGGTCAGAAGGACAATATTATAAAACTGGCCTGCTTAAAAGTTATACAGAAATAAACCAGGACTATAGTTATACATATGATTACGCCAATAATTCACCAGGCGTGGAATTGCCTGATTATTATTCAAAGATAAGAACAGAGCGTACTATTACAGGATATAATACATTAGGCCAAACTTCCAGCTACAGGGAGATAATGCGTAAGACTCCTGATTGGGATGTGGTAAATACCCTTGTCAGGATAAATATTACTTATGACATAATAAAACAGGTAGCGGGTTTCAACCAGACGGAGAATTTGGTGGGAATAGATGCAAATAATAAAAATATCAACATAACAAGAACCATTGACAGGGATAATGCGAATGTTCATAAGTGGGGCGATTTGGGATATTTGGTTAATGTTTCAAAGGGAAGATTAAATGGATATCTGGCAGGTTATGATGAGATTGTAACTCAGAAAAATAACGGCGGCGATTTGAAAATAAACCTTACGACTTCTACGTTAAGGTCAGATATAGAATATAATGACAATAAACAGGTCAAGTATTACAAGGATGAAAATTTATCCAATGCAACGCCTGATTTAAAGACAACTGTTTACTTGGGGGCCATGTTTGATGTTTCCAAGCAGTCAGTAGAAAAATTTGCGCCAGTTTATGAAAACGGAAGATTAAAAAATGTATATGAATGCAGGATTGAAGAGCATTTAACAAATCCGGATAAGTTGTCATTAAAGACAAACATAGAGAGATATGATATTGAGTACAATGGTTATGAGCAGCTTGTAAAATCAAAACAGAAAAATACATCGTTTTACAAAAATACCCAGAATAACTGGATAAAAGGTACAATATCAATAACAGACAGACAAGATACAAAATATAATTCATCCGGCCAGCTTATATATTATAAGGAAGAGGTAACTTCAGATGCAGCCACTGATTTAAAGGCAACGGCGTATTTCGGAGCGCATAGCGCAGATGCGGCAGGCAACCCTATTAAGAATAGTTCTGATGCGCCTGTTTATGATATTCTTGGCAGATTACTTAATTATTCAGAGTATAAGACAGAGCAGGATAAGAATGACTTAACAAAATTGAATGTATCAAGTTTATTGCAGCGCAGCGCCATGATTTATAACGATAAAAGTCAGATGGTTGGTTATAATGA